>NZ_MUFL01000100.1:0-9895 GCF_001995355.1 Salinivibrio sp. PR919
ACCGTAGAATTCGCGCCCTATTGATGAATTATATGCGCACCCCTTACTGCTCAAATATTAAACGTAGTAGGCCGTGCGGAAATGCGGAGTAAACCATGTACGCAGTTTTCCAAAGTGGTGGTAAGCAACACCGAGTAAGCGAAGGCCAGACTATTCGCTTGGAAAAGCTAGACGTTGAAACTGGCGAAAGTGTTGAATTTGACAACGTGCTGCTAGTAGCAAACGGCGAAGACGTTAAAGTTGGCGCGCCATTTGTTAGTGGCGGTAAAGTAACAGCGGAAGTTGTTACCCACGGTCGTGGCGATAAAGTGAAAGTCGTCAAATTCCGTCGTCGTAAACATTCTCGCAAGCAAATGGGCCACCGTCAGTGGTTCACTGAAGTGAAAATCACTGGCATCAGCGCTTAAGAGTTAGGAGAGAGAAGAGATGGCACACAAAAAAGCTGGCGGTTCTACTAAAAACGGCCGCGATTCAGAAAGTAAACGTCTAGGTGTTAAGCGTTTCGGTGGTGAGTCTGTTCTAGCAGGTAACATCATCGTGCGTCAGCGTGGTACTAAATTCCACGCAGGTACTAACGTAGGTTGCGGTAAAGACCACACTCTATTCGCTTTGACCGACGGTAAAGTGAAGTTCGAGACTAAAGGTCCTCAGAACCGTAAATTCGTTACTATCGAAGCTGAATAAGTTTCAACGCCAAGCGAATTTTGAAGCCCTGCCACTTGGCGGGGCTTTTTATTGTGTCTGGTGATCCCTCGTCGAGCCGCCGCCAATCCACGGTAAGCAGAAAGTCAGCCAAGGCTGAAAATTGATCCTAAGATCGATAAGATCGCCACACACCAATCTGGGATAAGGCTAGCAGCCCGGGAACGAGATGTTTCTGGCCGCTGGTGCGGAGAAGTTAGCATGAAGTTTGTAGATGAAGCGATAATTCGCGTAGACGCGGGTGACGGCGGCAATGGTACCGTCAGCTTCCGACGTGAAAAGTATGTGCCCAAAGGGGGCCCAGATGGCGGCGACGGTGGCGATGGCGGTGATGTATACCTGCTCGCCGACGAGAACCTTAACACCCTGATTGATTACCAATTCGAGCGCTTTCATGCCGCAGGGCGTGGTGAAAATGGTCGCGGTGGTAACTGTACCGGCAAACGCGGTGATGATTTGGTGCTGAATGTGCCTGTTGGTACCCGTGCTGTCGATGAAGATACTGGTGAAGTGATTGCCGATTTGACCCAACATGGCATGAAAGTCATGGTGGCAAAAGGCGGCTTCCATGGGTTGGGTAATACCCGATTCAAATCATCCGTCAACCGCGCGCCACGCCAAAAAACCATGGGGACCAAAGGGGAAGTCCGTCAGCTGCGCCTAGAGCTGTTGCTCCTCGCCGATGTGGGCATGTTAGGCTTGCCGAATGCGGGTAAATCAACCTTTATTCGTGCGGTGTCGGCCGCTAAGCCAAAGGTCGCTGATTACCCCTTTACCACCTTGGTGCCAAGCCTTGGCGTGGTCCGTGTCGCTGCCGATAAAAGCTTTGTCGTGGCGGATATTCCGGGTCTGATTGAGGGCGCTGCCGATGGCGCTGGACTGGGTATTCGCTTCTTGAAACACCTTGAGCGCTGCCGTGTCTTGTTGCACATGATTGATCTCATGCCTGTGGATGGCACCGATCCAGTCGACAATGCGTTTACCATCATTGATGAGTTAAACCAATACAGTGAGAAGCTGGCAGATAAGCCGCGTTGGTTGGTCTTTAACAAAGTCGACCTCATGCCAGAAGAGCAGGCGCAAGAGCAAATCGACCGTGTGTTAGAAGCGCTCGCGTGGGATGATAAATATTACGCGATCTCTGCGATCAACAAGGCGAACGTCCAGCCACTGATTTACGATCTGATGGGCTTTATTGATACCTTACCGGCACCGACGCCAGAGGTTGAGCCAGAAGATGAGACGGTGGCCTTCAAGTGGGATGACTACCACGAGAAGAAACTCAATCAATCGGACGATGACGACGATGATTGGGACGATTGGGATGAAGACGACTACGACGTCGAAATCATCTACAAGCCTTAACCTGACAACCGCTGCTCCCGAGCAGCGGTTTTTTTATGCCTATCGTCGCCATGTTTGATCGTCGCTGTATTGGCTGAGCGCAGAAAAAGGTACGCTGCCCAATTCCGACAAGGAAATCGGAGGTGTTTTATTTGCATCAAAGATTTTAAGCAGTTATTCATCAATACTGCGATAGTAGATAAAGGCGAGAGGGATAGCGGGTGACGAGACGGTTAACCGAACCAGAACAGCGTGCGATTTCACGTTTGGTCATAGAAGTCGGGCAGCGACTTTTGCAACATGGTGCAGAGAGTAAACTGGTGAGCGATGTCAGCATTCGCTTGGGCAAAGCGTTGGGGCTAGACAGTGTTGAGCTCGCGCTATCAGCCAGTTCATTGGTGGTCACCACCTTGAACCGCGGCCATTGCATTACCACTGCGAGACAGTGCCCCGACCGCGGGATCAATATGCAGGTGGTAACGGATATTCAGCGCACGGTGATCCTCGCGGAAAAGGGCATTCTCGACGCGCCAGCGGTGCGTAAACGTCTCACCCGCATCAAGCCTCATCGTTATCCTCCTTGGCTAGTGGTGGGCATGATAGGGCTTTCCTGTGCCGCGTTTAGCCGGTTGGCCGGTGGTGATGCGGTTATCTTTGCCTTAACCTTTGTCGCATCGGCGTGCGGCATGCGTGTGCGCCAACTGCTTGCCCACCGTCAGTTTAATCCTTTGCTCACTTTTGCGCTTACCGCCATGGTGACCACCTTAATTTCAAGCGTGGGGACGGTGATGAATTGGGGCAATGAACCTTTTCTGATCATGGCATCGTCGGTGTTGATGTTGGTGCCGGGTTATCCGCTCATTAACGCGGTCTCTGACATGGTGAAAGGGTTTGTCGATATGGGGATTGCACGCTGGACCATGGCGTCGTTACTGACCCTCGCCACCGCGCTCGGCATTGTCGGGGCGATGAATCTTGTCGGCGCATGGGGGTGGTTATGAGTTTGCTGCTTGCCCTATTGGAAGATATGTTTTTTGCCATGATCCCCGCGGTAGGGTTTGCCTTGGTCTTCAATGTGCCTGCCAAGGCGCTCAAATACTGCGCTTACGGTGGCGCGATTGGTCATGGGCTAAGGTTTGTGTTGATGGAGTCGGGCATGGCTATCGAGTGGGCGACGCTTGCGGGCGCCACCACCATCGGGTTTTTAGGGGTGTATTGGTCTCAGCGCTTTCTGGCCCATCCTAAGGTATTTACCGTCGCCGCCATTATTCCCATGATCCCCGGCGTTTACGCGTTTAAAGCGATGATCGCCTTGGTTACTATCAATAACCAAGGATACACGCCGGCCTTGTGGGCCAGCTTGATGGAGAATTTGATTAGCGCTGGGTTTATCTTGGCCGCATTAGCCATTGGTCTTGCGATGCCGGGGTTATTATTTTATCGTCGCCGACCAGTGATTTAATTCAATGAGGCCAGCGTAATGCGAGTCAGCTTAATTGCCGCAATGGCAAAAGACCGAGTAATTGGAAAAGATAACCAGATGCCTTGGCATTTGCCGGCTGATYTAGCGTGGTTTAAGCGCACCACCCTAGGGCATCCTGTGGTGATGGGGCGTAAAACCTTTGAGTCGATTGGCCGCCCTTTACCAAAGCGTACCAATATTGTGATCAGCCGCGATCCTGACTATCAACCAGACGGCGTGACCGTGGTCGCTTCACCTGAGCAGGCGCTGGCCGCGGTGGGTGATGTGGCTGAGGTGATGGTGATTGGCGGTGGGACCATTTATGACGCGTTTTTACCGCGCGCGGATCGCTTGTATCTCACCTTTATCGACACCCATGTTGAAGGCGATACTCGTTTCCCTGATTGGGGTGAAGGGTGGACGCAAGTGGCCAGTGAAACCCATGCACCGGACGAGAAAAACGCCCACCCACTGACTTTTACGGTTTGGGAGCGTGGTTAAGCACCGTCACTGAGCGCTGGCTGGGTAAAGCAAACCTTGTCTTCCCAACGCAGCAAGGTTAACTCACCGCCCCAAACACAGCCGGTATCCAGTCCGTATAAGCCGGGCTGGATGGTTCCCCCTAAAGCCGCCCAATGGCCAAACACAATCGCGTGTCCCAGTGGTTGTTGGCGCGCCACCTCAAACCAAGGGATGAGACCCGTGTCTGCCGCTTTCGCAGGARGCAACTTGCATTGCATATCGAGGCGACCATCGGGCCAGCAAAATCGCATCCGGGTCAAAGTATTGATGATATAGCGGTAGCGAGGCAGGCCTTCCAGCGTTTCCTCCCAGTGATCGGGTTGATCCGCATACATATGTCGTAATAACCACGCTTGCTCATTGCTGTGCAGTATGGCTTCGACTTCTCGCGCGCAGGCGACAGCCGTCGCTTTATCCCATTGTGGGCTAATCCCCGCGTGGGTCAGCAAAAAGCCACCGTCGTCTCGCGCTGATTCGTCGATTAACAGAGGCTGAGCCGCTAACCATTCAAGCAATGTTTCTCGGTCTGGCGCGTCGAGGATCGGCTGGGTACGGTCTTTTGGCTTGGCCGGTTTAATCCCGTGTGCAACGGCTAATAGATGCAGATCGTGGTTGCCAAGGACTATCTTGGCCGACGCGCCGAGCGAATGAAGATAGCGCAACACGGATAAGGAATCCGGTCCGCGAGCGACCAAATCACCCGCGACATAGAGGGTATCGTGAGTGGGGGAGAAATCAACGCGCGCCAACAGCGCGCGCAGTTCTTGGTAACAACCTTGAATATCCCCGATAAGATAGGTAGCCATGTGTGGCCTCCTTGAGGGACGYTAGTGAAGAATGTTAGGGAGCGCGAGGCGGAACGGCTCAATTTCCACTTTAAACTGGTTATCGGCTTGATCTTGCATGGTATAGAAACCCTGCATCACACCTACAGGCGTTTCAATGATGGTGCCACTGGTATAGGTATACTTTTCCCCCGCGGCAATACTGGGTTGCTCTCCCACCACGCCTTCGCCCTCAATCTCGAGCTCTTTACCGTTGGCGTCCGTGATTAACCACTTGCGTCGCATCAACTGTGCGGGCGCATCACCTTGGTTTTTAATGGTGACGGTGTAAGAAAACACAAAGCGCTCGTTGTCCGGCTCGGATTGATCTTCGACGTATTGGGTCGCGACATTAATCTCGAATTGCGGGTTATCGGTGGCTTGCAAGTCAAGGCTCCTGTTTATTGTTGATGGTTGGCGTCCAGCCAGTTTGCCAAACTGACAAACTGTGCCAGCGTCAAATGTTCCGGACGCAAACTAGGGTCAATACCGAGCTCAGTCAGTGTGTCCACACTCACCAAGGATTTGAAACCGTTACGTATGGTTTTACGGCGTTGGTTGAAGCCCTCACGACAAACGCGCTCTAACCATTGCATGCTCGTTGCAGGGTGCGGCAACGTTTTGTGTGGGACCAGACGCACCACAGCCGAGTCCACTTTAGGCGCAGGTTTAAACGCGCTGGGTGGGACTTCTAGTACCGGAATGACCTGACAGTAATATTGCGCCATAACGGTCAATCGGCCGTACGCTTTGGTTCCTGGACCCGCCGCCAAGCGGTTTACCACTTCCTTTTGCAACATAAAGTGCATGTCTTGCACATGGCCTGCAAATGAAAACAGATGGAACATCAAAGGGGTCGAGACGTTATAAGGCAGATTACCGAAAATCCGCAAAGGCCCTTGCTTGGCAAGCTCGGCAAAATCAAACTGCATCGCATCCGCTTCGTGAACGGTTAACTTGCTGGCCATAAATGGGTGACTACGCAGGCGAGCGGCAAGATCGCGGTCAAGCTCGACCACGTTTAAATGATCCACTTGCTCGGTGACAGGCTCAGTCAACGCGCCCAGTCCCGGACCAATCTCAACCAGATTTTCACCGGATTGCGGATTGATGGCCGAAACAATGCCGTCAATGATGTAAGGGTCGTTTAGGAAGTTTTGTCCGAAACGTTTTCTGGCGCGGTGGCCTTGGTGGACTTTATCGCTCATGCTTTGCTATCTACTAATTCAATGGCGTGGGAGATGGCCGTCCGCAGGCTTCCTGTATCCGCCGTACCAGTACCTGCTAAATCCAGTGCGGTACCATGATCTACTGATGTTCTGATAAAAGGGAGACCCAAAGTGATATTCACTGAGCGCCCAAATCCTTTGAATTTTAACACAGGTAAGCCTTGGTCGTGATACATCGCCAGTACAGCATCGGCATCTTGCAGATATTTCTCTTGGAAAAGCGTATCAGCAGGGAGCGGTCCGACCAAGTCCATCCCTTGCTCGCGTAACTCGTCGAGCGCAGGTTCAATGATGTCAATTTCTTCGCGACCAAGACAGCCGTCTTCCCCAGCGTGCGGGTTGAGACCACAGATATAAATACGCGGCTGCTTGATGGCGAATTTCTCTTGCAAGTCTTGATGCAAAATCGCAATCACATCATGCAGACGCTCTCGGGTGATCGCTTTGGCGACGTAGGCGAGCGGGATATGGGTAGTCACGAGTGCGACACGCAAGCCTTCAGTGGCAAGCATCATCACGACCTGATTGACGTTTGCGTGTTGGGCAAAAAACTCCGTATGACCGCTAAATGAAACACCAGCACGGTTGATAATGCCTTTGTGAACGGGGCCAGTGACAATGGCAGCAAATTCGCCGTTGAGATTCCCTTCAGCGGCGCGTGTCAGTGTCTCAAGCACGTAGCGGCCATTGGCTTCATCTAAGCGGCCCGCCACTACAGGCGCGCCGAGTGATATATCCTCGACAATCAGCGTACCGGCTTGGTGTGGCGTGGCTGGCTGCGTGGTGTCGTAGTGCTCAAGCGTCACTGATAGGCCAAGTGTTTTGGCGCGCGCTGCCAACATGTCTCGATTGGCCACCACCACCAGTTGGTGTGGCCAAGGATGCTGTGCCATCGCTAAAATTAAATCAGGGCCAATCCCCGCAGGTTCTCCTGGGGTGATGGCAATACGCTTAACGGTCATCGCCGAGTACCTCGACGTACGCACCGGCGCGTAACTCTTGCAACCATGCTTGTGCTTCTTCGTTAAACTTGCGGTTAAACAGCATACGATAGGCTCGGTTTTTAACCGCTGCATCGGTTTTATCCACTTCGCGACGGTCGGTGACTTCAACAATATGCCAGCCATGTACCGTTTTGAATGGCTCGCTGATCTGGCCTTGTGGAAGGGCATCCACTTTGGCTTTAAAGGCAGGGACATAGACATCTGTGGTTGACCAGCCTAAGTCACCCCCATTGACTGCCGAGCCAGGGTCATCACTGTACTGTTTAGCTAAATCGGCAAAACTCTGATCACCCCGTTTGATCTGGGCGATGATGTCATTCAGCTCTTTTTGTGCGCCTTTATCACTAAGGACAATCGATGGCTTAATCAAAATATGACGCGCTTTAACCTCAGTCACCGCGACGGTCTCGAGTCCTTCTACATCGGTGATTTTAAGAATATGGTAGCCCACACCACTGCGGAAGGGGCCAATAATGGCATCTTTCCCTTGGTTACTGATCTGGTCGGCAAAGATGGTCGGCATTTCCTCTAAACGGAGCCAGCCCCAATCTCCCCCGTCGAGCGCTTTCGGTCCTTTCGAGTATGCCATGGCCAAATCGGCAACTTTTCCACCGTGACGCAGTTTGTCGACAAGCTCAAATGCTTGCTTTTTCACGGCTTCGCGAGTGGCTTTATCCGCGTCATCATCCAGCTTTAGTTGGATATGAGACAGCTTGTAGCGCACTTTTTGCAGTTGTTGTTCGTTCAGCTGCTTGGCCAAGGATTCGACTTCTTGAGGCAAAATGCTGATCCGACGACGCACTTGGGCATTGCGTGCTTCTGAAATGGTCAGCTCGCGGCGCACTTGTTCGCGGTATTGCGCCCAAGAGGTGCCTTGCGCGCTAACTTGTTTACGCAGCTCATCAAGGCTCAGCGACTGTTCTTTGGCGATATTAGTAATTGCCTGTTGTAGCTGGCTATCGTCAATTTGAATGCCTAAACGCTTCGCTTCTTGTAATTGCAGCTCTTCGACAATTAAGCGTTCGCGCATTTGCTCTTCCAGCACGGAGGCTGGTGGCAGTTGACGCTCATTTTGTTGTGCGTTCAGCGTCACGGTGCGACGCATGGCTTCCATATCACTGTTCAGCACGACCCCGTCGTTAACTACAGCGACCACGCGATCCAGCTCTTTGGGTGCTGCGTGGGAAAAAGGTGTAAGCAACACTAAAACGCCAGTGATGAGGGCGTGACTCCATTTGTTCATGCTTTGTCCACTTCTTTAAAAATCGTTCTACTGTCCAGACCACAGTGTGCCGTGTTAGTTCTTCAGCGCAAAAGGATCGCGGTAGCCAAGGGCGTTTCCTGAGTCTGTACTGAAGTTGAAACCGCTTTGTGCGCCGAGACCCAGCAGACTAAACGAGAGGGTGACGTTGTTGTCGTATTCAGGATCGCTGTTGATGTTAGAGCGCGAGAGCAAGTACTCATTGTAGCTCAGCCCAATGACCCAGCAGTCAGAACGGTAAGTCAGGCTAAACTGGTTTTCCAGCATGACATCTTGGGTCAGATCGCGCCAGTATTGCCCTTTAAAGCTCAGCCCGTTCCAAAGTGGGAAGCCTGTCACGACACCTGCTTGCGACAATCCATCGTCCGTTAGCTTGCTGATATCTCGGTTTGGCAAGGTCGATACTATGTACTCCTGCGCCACGTAACGATAGCTGGTTTGCGCGTAAAAGCCATCCTGACGGTATTCCGCAATCGCATTACCGAATTGCAACTCACTTAAGTTGCTGTCGTACTGCATGGAGCCGCGAACAAAGAAGTTGTCGTTGAAATTGGCTTCCCCTTCGAGCGCCCACGCGGAATAGTCGAACGCATCCACATCTTCATCCGAGGAGCGATCAAAATAATAGATTTGACCAAACGACAGGTTAAAGCGCTCTTTATAACCGCTGTCGTAAAAGCGTGTGGTTGCCCCGTAGGTGAGTTGGTTAGCGGGGTTGATAAAGTCGATACTACTGAACTGATTACCGCGGAATAGGCCATAGTAATCGGTTTGTAAGCGCGCAGTATCATAGCCGCCCCCGTTGTAGTTCACCGGGTTATAGATATCACTTTGATTGACATCCTTGATATACAAGTACTGCACTTGTGGCTCAAGGGTTTGACTAAAGTTGTTCCCCATCGCCCAGAAATTACGCTCAAGTACCAGTCCTGAGTGTAACCGCAATGTGGGGATCTTCCGCTCGACTGACTTACTCAGTTTGGCGGTCGACTCCGCATCGGGTGAGGCGTTATTAAAGCGCTGATCGTAGTGAGTGTAGAGCATGCTGGCTTCGGCGGTGGCGCTAAACCAAGGACGCGTGAAGGGAATGCTTAAGGTCGGCGCCAAATGGGTCCGGGTGGCTTCAGGTTTGTTCGGGTCATCACTGGCAAACACGCTCAGTTGTGCGGGCAAACTAATATCTGCCCAGCCCAAGGTTTGCGGCGCATAGTAATTGAGGTCAACCTGCGGCATGAGGCGATAGACACTGGTATTCTCAGTCAGTGCTTGGAAATCTCGGACACGTACCGTGCTATTCCAATCTAACCCGCGATAGCTGATTTCGCCGGTTTGTAGCAAGGTGTTGTCTTCCCGCTTACCCACATCGGAGTCGATACTTTGAAAATAAGCAATATCACTGACTTTGCTGTAATCGGCCTCATAGCGCCAGTGACCTTGAACACCACTGTGTTTCCAGTTAAAGCCCCAACGCTCATCCAGTTCTGGATTGAGCTGGTCGTCAGGAAGGTACTCGGAATATAACGAGCCGCTGCCAAATGGGGCTAAAT
>NZ_MUFL01000101.1:0-9808 GCF_001995355.1 Salinivibrio sp. PR919
CTTTCATGCGGTAGCCAACGCCACGCAAAGTCTCAATATTCACTGAAGGCAACTTTTGGCGAAGTTGCAAAATGTGCGTATCAACCGTGCGCGTCGTTGGGTAATGGTTGTAGCCCCAAACCTGATCCAGTAGCTCATCCCGTGTGAACACTCGGCCCGCATTTTTAGCCAGGAAATGAAGCAAATCAAACTCAGTCCGTGTCAGTACGACCTCTTGCTCGCCACACATTACTGCGCGACTTGCAGTATCAATGCGCACATCGTTAACAACAATTTCATCACTGGATGCATCGACTTCACCAACAGGGTTACGCAGGTGAACACGAATACGTGCCAGCAATTCTGCTTCAGCAAAAGGTTTGGTGATGTAGTCAGTGGCGCCCGAATCAAGGCCGCCGACACGGTCACGCACGGAGACCATCGCGGTCAGCAAAATCACAGGTACCGTTTTGAGTTTGTTCCAGTCAGGCAACCAATCAATTGAGTCGCCTTCGGGTAACTGGCGATCGAGGATCACCAAATCTGCATCACGCCATAGCTCTGCCACTTTTGTCGCGCTATCGGCGTATAAACAACGGTAACCGGCCTGCTCTAAACTGGCAAGTAGGCCATCAGCCAAGTTGGCATCATCTTCAACCAGAAGTAACGTCGCTTGCGTCACAATGAATCTCCAAAGTAAATGTAGTGGGCGGGCCAGATAAGCTTAGCTTACCCCCCATCCGCTCAATCATAGATTCCACGATCGTTAGTCCGAGGCCTAAGCCACTTTGACTAACAAAGGGTTTACGAATATGTTTCCAGTCCTTGGCAGTCAGGTCGCCCTGATCCTGAATCGCGATCGTAAAACGATCTGACAATACCTGTGCGCGCACTTCAACCGGTGCCACACCGTATTTGACCGCATTAGCGATCAAATTGTTCAATGAGGTTGCTAGCCAATATACATTGGCACTGACGGCACCATCTTGCGAGACATACATAGTGACATTGTGCTCGTCACAGATGTACCCCAACCACTCTTTTAGTGAAGGGATCGTCTCTTTATTCAACGGCTTTTGGTTCGATTGTAAATAGTCTTTGCTCGCTTCCGCTAACTGCTTTAAGCGACGTGCGTCCTCACACAAGCGTCGAAACTCGTCATAAAATGACTCAGGCAAGGTATCAAACTTGCGCCTAAACCCTTCCACCGTCATTGAGAGGCTGGCAATCGGCGTACGCAGTTCGTGGGTGAGGATCTGTAGCACCAGCATCCGCTCTTGCATCAACCGGCGCTGAACCGTCCAACGGTTAAATGCCCAACCTCCGAGCGCCGCAAGGTTGATAACAATCAAAGCACCAACCAAATAGGGCCAATACGTCGGCGCTTTTTCTTCATTCCAGCAAATGTTTCCCACGCGCGCCAAACAAAAATCTTGTTCGCCCATCGCGGACAAACGCAAATCGAATTCTGCTAATAATGGCTGCCATTGTGTCGAAGGGTACAAGTGATAATAGCTACCGACACGAACCCACATTTCATCACTACTGAGTAGCGATTTCGCACCACTATTCAGCGCTTCGACAGCAGCGTTATCCATACGCTGCAACCGCCCCAACAAGGTATCCGGTTGAGCCGTTGGCCGTTCTTGAATATGAAAAAATCGGGTCAGCTCACTGCGCCGAGACGGAAATTGTTCGACATATTTCGCCGCATAGCTGCCTCCTCCTGGATGGATAAACCCTGAGCGGGAAAACCAAGCAACCGGCAACTGAGTGTGATTACACATGGCGCGCGTGAACACTAAAGGCTCAGTCACTTTGGGGTGAACAGGCCACGGCCCTTGGCACTTTTGTGCGGCTTGGTACAAACGACGAATGTCTTTAAGCGGGTAATTAGCGGTTTGTGGCAATAAACTGTCGGGACTGAGTAAGACCTTGGGGAAGGCGCGATTAATGCCAATGAGGTTATATCGTGCCACCGGATCGGCAAGCAATAGCTGTGCTCTGAACGCTGTCATTTGTTCAGAGAAAGAGCTTGCAGCACTCGTTGGCACCGCCATAAGCGCCAGGGTCATTAACAGCAGGATTCGCATAGTCGCAAGCTTATCACCCAACGTGAATGAAATGTCAGTGCAATGTAAGTTCGGTGTATTGCACACGATGAAAGCAATCGGTAACGATGACACCGCAGTTCAACGTGAACCCTCCCGCCCAAAAAAAGAGCCAGCCTTCGCTGACTCTTTATACCTATATTGATGCTTTTTGCCAATCAAAGCGCTTTAAATATTGCCTCAACGCTTTGTTTCGCATCACCAAACAACATCGCACTGTTCTCTTTAAAGAACAGCGGGTTTTGTACCCCAGCATAGCCGGTATTCATAGAACGCTTAAATACCACCACGTTGCGTGCATTCCACACTTCAAGCACTGGCATACCTGCAATCGGGCTTGACGGGTCTTCGGTCGCGGCAGGGTTAACCGTATCGTTCGCGCCAATCACCAAGACAGTATCCGTTTCAGGGAAATCATCGTTGATTTCATCCATTTCCAACACGATGTCATAAGGGACTTTCGCTTCGGCTAACAATACGTTCATGTGACCGGGCAAACGACCCGCAACAGGGTGAATACCAAAACGTACGTCAATACCCATCCCACGAAGCTTCTCTGTCACTTCATAGACGGGATACTGCGCCTGAGCAACCGCCATGCCATAGCCTGGGGTGATGATAACGCTTTTTGAGTCTTTCAGCATCTCAGCAACCTCTTCGGCGGTCACTTCACGGTACTCACCCATCTCCTCGTCACCGGATGACGCCGTACCATCAGAACCAAACCCACCCGCAATCACACTGATAAACGAACGGTTCATGGCTTTACACATGATGTATGACAGAATCGCACCCGACGAACCTACCAGCGCACCAGTCACGATCAACAGATCGTTTGCTAGCATAAAGCCTGCGGCGGCAGCCGCCCAGCCTGAGTAGGAGTTAAGCATCGACACCACAACTGGCATGTCTGCACCACCAATCGAGGCCACGAGGTGATAACCAAACGCTAACGCAATCACGGTCACAATCAACAGAGCTGCCGTTGACCCTTCCGCATTCACAAAGCTAATCAGCAACAAGAACGAGACGACAACCGCGGCTAGATTCAACTTGTGACGGTGTGGCAGCATCAAGGCTTTGGAAGAAATCACTCCACGGAGTTTACCAAAGGCGACAATTGAACCGGTGAAGGTAATCGCGCCGATAAATACACCGAGGAAGATCTCAACCAAGTGGATATTAAGCATCGCACCGGTCAATGGTGGATGATCAATATAGGTATTAAAGCCCACTAGTACCGCAGCCAAACCTACAAAGCTATGTAGCATAGCCACCAGCTCAGGCATTTCGGTCATTTCAACACGCTTGGCATAATAAATACCAATCGCACCACCGATGACCATCGCAAGAATAATCCAACCAACGCCCTGTACTTCAGGACCCCAAATCGTCGCGACTAACGCGATCGCCATCCCGGTAATACCGTAATAGTTACCGGCACGCGCTGATTCTTGCTTGGACAGTCCAGCCAAACTCAGAATAAAACACAACGCCGATACAATGTACGCAGCTTGTACCAATCCTTCAGACATTGTTTCTCCTTACCCTTTACGGAACATTTCAAGCATGCGCTTTGTAACAGTAAAGCCGCCAAATATATTGATACTCGCGATCAACACGGCAATGAATGCGAGGAAGGTGACAAACCCAATGCCTTGTCCAACTTGCAGCAATGCGCCCACAATAATAATCCCGGAAATCGCATTGGTAACCGACATCAGTGGTGTATGCAGTGCGTGAGTGACATTCCAGACCACGTAGTAGCCGACCACACAGGCCAAAACAAACACCGTGAAGTGAGAAAGAAACTCGCTCGGCGCATAGTTCGCGATCCACCCAAATGCCCCGGCAGCCGCGGCCATCAAACCATATTTGGTCGCACGAGAGGTTTTCTTAGGCTCGGCTTTCGGCGCAGGCTCGGCTTTCGGTGCCGCTTTAGGTTGCGCCGAAACTTGAATCGGTGGCGCAGGCCATGTGACTTCACCTTCTTTGATGACGGTCACACCACGAATCACCACATCGTCAAAGTCAATGCCGATATTGCCATCTTTTTCTTTGCAAAGCAGTTTGGTGAGGTTGACCAAGTTGGTGGCATACAGCTGTGATGACTGCGTCGGTAAGCGGCCCACCATATCGGTGTAGCCAATCACTTTCACCCCGTTGGGTGTTGTGATCACTTTATCTTTTTCCGTGTATTCGCAGTTACCGCCGTTTGCAGCGGCCAAATCAACAATCACGCTACCCGGTTTCATACTGTCGACCATCTCTTTGGTCACCAGTTTCGGGGCAGGTTTGCCGGGGATGAGCGCGGTCGTGATAATAATATCGACATCTTGCGCTTGTTCAGCGTAGAGCTTTTCTGCGGCTTTATTAAACTCATCAGACATCTCTTTGGCATACCCATCGCCACTGCCTGAATTGTCTTGTTTAAAATCAGCCTCTAAAAACTCGGCGCCCATACTTTCAACTTGTTCTTTCACTTCAGGGCGTACATCGAACGCACGGACAATCGCCCCTAAGCTACCTGCGGCACCAATGGCGGCAAGCCCGGCCACACCAGCGCCCGCAACAAAGACTTTCGCAGGTGGCACTTTACCTGCCGCAGTGATTTGTCCAGTGAAGAAACGGCCAAACTCATGCGCGGCTTCGACCACCGCGCGATAACCAGCAATGTTGGCCATCGAACTTAGCGCATCCAGCGATTGTGCGCGAGAGATCCTTGGCACCGCGTCCATCGCCATCACATTAATCTTGCGAGCCGCCAAACGCGCCAGCAACTCTTCATTTTGCGCTGGCCAAATAAAGCTGACTAGCGTGGCACCTTCTTTAATGAGCGCAATTTCATCTTGGCCTGTCTCTTCAACCACACCCGGTGCATTCACTTTGAAAATGATATCCGATTGCCAAACGGCTTCGGTATCGACAATACTCGCCCCGGCTTGTTCATAGGCTGTGTCTTCAAAGCTCGCTAGCTCGCCAGCGCCTTTTTCAACTGCTACTTCAAAGCCGAGTTTTATCAACTGCTCCACCGACTTTGGTGTCGCAGCAACTCTCGTTTCATTAACGAGCCTTTCTTTTGGAACACCAATCTGCATAGCTATTCCCTGACTATTGGCTTATGAGAAATTTTTTGTAACGAACCACAGGTCAAATATCAAGCACCTGTAGGCATAATACTGACAAAAAAAGGCATACCTTGATAAAACCCATAAAGACTGCGAAAAATCGATAAAAAATAACGCCGCAAGCACCACATAAGGCACGTGCGACGTGGGTGCAGTCTGTTGTCAGCGTCCGATGCTTAGCAACGCAACATCACTAACTTAACGAGTTTGAGCGACAATCACCACAGGGCAAGGATCGCAATTCTGGTGTAAATGTGATCAGTGCTACATTTTATCTTTTTTTGTTTCGAATATTTATGCATTAGTTTTGGTATGGCGCAGAAGGCCATGCCAGAAGTAAGGTCAAAATAGGCGATCGCCATTCTGGTCAATCATCATTTTGGCTTTGACTAGCATCAAGCTATTAGCATCTTCCTGATTCCCCAATAAATCTGAGCGGATAAACTGATGCGTGAGTGTTTCTTGTCCCTGCTGTTTACAAATTCGCCCACACACTCGGTACTGCCCGTTTTCTGGCGTTGCTTCGGGATAAATAAGATAGCCTTTGTACTCAGTCGGGGTCACTGTTGGGGCTGATGCCTTGCGAGGGGCATCGTTTCGTGAGAATAATTTAGAAAACCATCCCATTGTGTTTGTTGCTCCATTAAAATACGTTTAGCGTCAATAGCTAACCTGCCATGATCCAAGCCAAAGTACTAGTCGCGCACCGGTTTCTTTACGTTAACCGTCGCGATAGAACAAAAAAAACGCCATATCGTTATGATATGGCGCTTTACTTTTTATCAGGTCATCTTATCGGTTTATGCCAATATCACGTTGCAAATGTGCGGGTAAACGGCTTGCATCATAAGCATGTGCATTGGTGTTGCTGGTGAACAACACATCCATGGCATGAGCGATCAGTCCTTTGATTGTCACCGCGTAAGATCGACGTGTGCGTGGCATGTTTGCCGTAACAGTTGTCATACGATCCTCGCTTTGTTTTCTGAATCACTCGCGGCGCATTATAGAAACAGTGACTTAGATTCTACACTGATGATAATTCAACCTAGCCATTAGTTTTATTTATCCGAAACACGACTATCCACCGCAATGACTTTTGTTAATTTTCGGTTAAATAAAGAGCTAAGATAAATCATGGGAGATATGGTCGATTTTAAACAACATCGATTGCTGAACCTGCCTTCTGCTACATGCTATATCAGGTCTTTTTGCGTATAAATCGACGAAAACGAACAATCTTTACTCACTTGCAGAAAAAAGCTGGTAACATTGCCGTTACACATGTGATTAGGGTGCTGTCTATGCTGGCATTTCTTGCTCGACATTCTGCGTTGTTTCTTTTTATTGCCGCTGTAATCGGTTTTGCGTTTCCTCACCTTTCATTAGCGCTTTTTCCCTACCTGCCCTATGTGTTATTCGCATTAATGTTATTTACCTTACTCGGGATTAATCAGTCCTTATTGGTAAAAGCACTCGGGCAATGGCGAGTTTGGCTCTATGCGTTTGTTCATGCCGTGGTTCTGACTATCGTTACCTGTACGATTGCATGGGGACTGGGCGCCTCCGATACCATGCTACTCGCGATCAGCGGGATCTGTGCCACTGGCTCGTTATTCGCAACACCTGCCATTATTCGCTCATTAGAAATGGACGCATTGATCGCCATGGCATACACCATTGCGTCGACGTTACTGATGCCCATTGTTCTCTTTATTAATCTGAGCCTATTGAGTGGCGAAGCGTTCTCACTCGACTTATACAGTTATATTGCGAGGCTTGTGATCTTTATTTTTGGTCCGATGGGAATGGCCGCGCTGTTTCACGCATGGATTAAGCCTGAAAAATTAAAACGTATTCATGGAAAACTGGCGCAGTTCACGATTGTATTGGTGTTTAGCTTTCCATTGGGCTTAGTGGGTCCGATTGGCGCCATGTGGCAGAAGGATAGCGGTTACGCCTTGGAGCTGTTAGCAATTTCAGTCGCATTATGCATGCTTTTCTTTGCAGTTGCGTACATTATCTACCGGCGATACGGGGAAGAAGCCAGTATGATTGCCGCAGTTACCGCCGTGAACCGCAACGTGTTACTTACTTATACGGTAGCTGGCGCTGCATTGGGGCCGGTATTTTTACCCCTCATTGGGGCCATTCAGCTACCTATTTATTTACAACCGTTACTGGTGCGTTGGGGAGTACGTTTAAAGCGCGCATCCCACAACGCCACCACGGATAACTCGCTTAAATAACGGGCACAAAATACACTAACGATGCCCACGCGAGTAGCCAAAAGGTGATTAAACCCACATCGAACCAATCACGCATTTCCATACGAACCTCACTTTCTATTCGTGTGCCGATAAACTGCGTTCCTAGATACATATCGACCATGGAGATGAAAACTTAACCTTGCGGCAACAAAGTGCCGTGGTTATCCTTCATCTGATAGTAAGCAAGGGATGGGCCAAGTAAGTGATTATGATTGCCAGCAGCTTTCGCCCTGCTGAGGTGATACGAGATAACACACCAAAGGCTGGTCAGGGAGTTGCAATACATCTWGCGCTCGCGCGTATTGCATGAAGCATTCCGCCATCGATAAACCAATTGAGCGACGACGGCCGGTTTGAAGAGCGTCATAGCCCTCTTTACCTTGCGCGGTATATGAAGATGACACACCAACGTATTGGCGCTCATCATCAATCGCAATCCAGTGCTGACCGCGCTTAATGTCTAATTGGGTGATGCGCCCGCCCATTGGCTGCCATGCTTCATAGCGATAGCGCAGATCGGCACAATAGGGAAAACTGCCCGAACCGAGTCCAATCACCCCATTATCCGTGGCATTATTAATTGCACCTTCCAGCGCGTTGCGGATTTGCGCGCCCGTTACCCGATACGCAATCACATCAATCGCAAACGGAAGTAATGAACCGGCGATAAGTGCGGCAGAAAGCGGACCTGCATTTAAGCTCACCCGAACGCCGCCGGCATTATGGATGGCAAAATCTGCCTCGATACCCTGTTCACGCGCCGCCCATAGAAAACTCTCCGTCACCAATGGCGCGACATCACTGCCGCCTTGCTGATCCGGCACGCGAACATGACGCAACCGCTGTGGCACATGCGTGACAATGTCACTTTCTAACTGTGCTACCCGAGGGCGATAAGTTTGCTGCAAATACTGCTTGAGGGTGAGATCACTCGGCAAGATCAGAAGATTTGGCTGTTGGTTCAAATAGTCACGTGCCGCTTGGTATGAGGAAGCAGTCAGTTTATGCTCGCGCGACGCATCCATCGCCAAACTGCGGCCTAACAATAAATAATTTTGCCCCTCAAAATGGGTCGGGCGCCCTTTGGCATCTAGCGTTAAGGTAAAACGTCCAATTGCCTGAGCGTGGCAACCGGCTTGGACAATCCAGGTATCATTCACTTGATAACCGTAAGGGTCTTGGCTGTCGAGGCCAATGTTTTGAAAGTCACCCTGCAAGACATGGGTATGSCCGCCCACAATCACATCAATGCCAGAGACGGATTCAGCCAATGATTTATCTTTGTCATACCCTAAGTGGCTGAGCAGGATCACAGTACCGACCCCTTGCAAACGCAAGTATGCTACCGTGTTTTTGGCAATTTCTGTGACAGGCAAAAAAGGCGTGTCATGATCAGGGTTAGCCAGTGCAGCCATCTGCTCGACCGCGAGACTAAAAATACCCACTTTACGCCCTGCTATCGTCTTGATCATCACGCTAGCGCGTTTCTGTTCGGGCAAATACGGCAATAACGCGGGCTTTTCACTGACGCGCTTTTCTTTGTCTGCAGCTTCATTGGCAACGTGCCAATTGCCGGCCAGCAAGGGAAAAGTAATACGATCAAGAAAATCAGCAACCGGACCATTACCCTGATCTAGCTCATGATTCCCGATTGCCATCGCATCAATGCCCAACTGATTGAGCATATCGGCATTGGCTTGCCCCTTAAATAGGGAATAGTACAAGGTACCTTGAAAGCAATCCCCCGCATGCAAGAACATGAACGCGTGGCCTTTCTGGTCCGCCTCAGCACGAAAACGCTTAACGGCAGATGCAATACGTGCAAAGCCACCGCAGTTCGCATAAACACGCGTCTGTGTGCTATCCAAGCTCAGCGAAACAGGTGTCGATTCAAAATGCGAGTGGGTGTCGTTGATGTGTGCAATGGTTAAAGCGATAGATTGAGGTGCTGTCATAGTAATCCGTGTTACAACACAAAATGTGATGGTACAAGATTATCATCTGAAGGARCAAATCAGGTTAAGTTTCTGATAAATTATCGCTCGTATAACAACAAGGATGCTATATGACAACTCAAACTCCTTCTGTGGCTTTTATTGGCCTAGGCGTCATGGGGTTTCCCATGGCCGGACATCTACAAAAAAAATGGTTCATCGCGGCTTTCCGGGGAAGGCCGCTTTGATTTTTAAAAAGAAGTAGTCCGTGTCTCTGTAGCCATACCCCATCCGTTTGATAAGCTTTATCTTGTTATTGATGCCTTCCAGCGTGCAAGTATTCAAATGATATGAAGCGGACGCCACGATTCCGTGGAGGTAAGGCT
>NZ_MUFL01000102.1:0-9618 GCF_001995355.1 Salinivibrio sp. PR919
AAGCCTTTGGGGCGTAAATCAACTAGCATCAAGTGGGTATCGGTGCCGCCGGTAACAATGTCGCAGCCACGGGCCAGGAGCACTTCCGCGAGCGCTTTGGCGTTAGCAACCACTTGATCAATATACAGTTTAAACTCAGGCTCTAATGCCTCACCCAATGCAACGGCTTTGGCCGCAATCACGTGCATCAGCGGACCGCCTTGCAGACCGGGGAACACGGCCGAGTTGATCTTTTTATCGATGTCCTCGTGATTGGTGAGGATCATGCCACCGCGTGGGCCACGCAGGGTTTTATGCGTAGTGGTGGTAACCACATGCGCATGGGGCAGTGGCGAGGGATGGGCGCCCGTGGCCACTAGGCCAGCGATATGCGCCATATCAACCATCAGGTAGGCACCCACTTCATCGGCAATCGCGCGGAAACGGGCAAAATCAATCTGACGTGGGATCGCACTACCCCCGGCGATAATCATCTTGGGTTGATGCTCGCGAGCCAGCACCGCGACTTCATGGTAATCAATTTCTAGACTGTCTTTGCTCACGCCGTACTGCACAGCGTTAAACCATTTACCGGATAGCGCAGGGCGCGCGCCGTGAGTGAGGTGGCCGCCAGCATCGAGTGACATACCTAAAATGGTGTCACCGGGTTGCAGTAGCGCCAGCATCACGGCGCCGTTGGCTTGTGCGCCCGAATGCGGCTGCACATTGACATACTCGCAGTTAAACAGCTGTTTGGCACGGGCTTGAGCGATGGCTTCGACTTCGTCAACGTGCTCGCAGCCGCCATAATAGCGGCGGCCCGGATAACCTTCGGCGTATTTATTGGTTAAGCAGGTGCCTTGCGCTTGCATCACGGCTTGCGAAACGATGTTTTCTGACGCAATCAATTCGATTTGTTGCTGCTGGCGTTTATGTTCCGCGTTAATCGCGGCCATCACGGCACCGTCTGATTCAGACAAGTTGGTTGAGAAGAATTGCTCAAGTTCCACGTTTGGGTAGCTGGGTTTCATTGCTTCATCCTTGTTGACTGGCCATGGGTTAGCAGGCCACCACATTAATTGGGATCACATTGGTAGCAAGGCCGCCTTGCGAGGTTTCCTTGTACTTGCTCATCATGTCGAGCCCTGTTTCGTGCATGGTTTTTATCACGCTATCGAGTGACACATGGTGCTCACCATCACCGCCGAGAGCGAGGCGGGTTGCGTTAATCGCCTTCACGGCGCCCATAGTGTTGCGTTCGATGCAGGGCACCTGCACCAAGCCATTGATGGGATCGCAAGTGAGTCCTAGATTGTGTTCCATGCCAATCTCTGCAGCGTTTTCAATCTGCGCATTGGTGCCTCCCATCGCTGCAGCGAGCCCCGCTGCTGCCATGGAACAGGCTACTCCGATTTCTCCTTGGCAACCCACTTCGGCCGCAGAGATAGACGCATTGGTTTTATACAAGGAACCAATCGCGGCAGAAGTCGCTAAAAAGGTACGAATACCTTCTGGATTGTTGGGCGAGACAAACTTGTCGTAATACGCCAACACCG
Source organism: Salinivibrio sp. PR919 (assembly GCF_001995355.1). Lineage (NCBI taxonomy): Bacteria > Pseudomonadati > Pseudomonadota > Gammaproteobacteria > Vibrionales > Vibrionaceae > Salinivibrio > Salinivibrio sp. PR919. The sequence goes on from NZ_MUFL01000102.1 coordinate 1,536, forward strand.
CTGGGATCACACCTGCTGCGCCATTGGTCGGCGCGGTAACCACTCGGCCACCGGCGGCATTTTCTTCGTTGACTGCCATGGCAAACAGATTGACCCAATCATTGCTGTCTGTCGGTAATCCATGCGCTTGTTTGTCATGAATGGCGTCGTACATCCCTTTAGCGCGTCGCTTAATATTTAAACCGCCGGGTAAGACGCCGCCTTGTTGAATACCGCGGTCGATGCACTCGCGCATCACTTGCCAAATATGATCGAGCCCTTGATTGACGGTATCCCGCGTCGCACTGGGGTCGGTATACTGAGCTTGGGCAATTTCATTGGTAAACATCAGCTCACTGATTGTCATGCCCGTTTTTTCGCATTGCTCAAGTAACTCTGCCGCACTTTTGAACGGATAGGGGGGCGTAAAGTCGGAGGCCAGCGCATCCGTTTCACCTTCTTCCACCACAAATCCACCGCCGACCGAAAAATAGGTTTTTCGTGCCAAGCATTTGTCTTTTTTGTCATAAACACTGACGGTCATGCCATTGGGATGGGCGGGTAACACCTGWTCGTAGTGAAACACCAAATCCGCATCCCAACTAAACGGGACATAATGACTACCAGCAAAGGGCAGTTCGCCGCCGTTTTTAACCATTTTGGTCATGGTTTCAATGTCGTCTGATTCGATGGTGGCGGGCATTTCGCCCATTAGCCCCATCACACACGCGACGTCCGTGGCGTGGCCCTTTCCGGTTAACGCTAAGGAGCCGTATAAATCGACGCTCACGCGATGAATCGCATCGAGCGAGAGTGTTTGGATCGCGAATTGTGAAAAGCGTGCGCAGGCCAACATTGGCCCAACGGTGTGCGAGCTGGAGGGTCCGACACCGACTTTAAACAGGTCAAACATGCTGTGACTCATGGCATGTCTCCTACACAGGTAAGGTACGTATTGTTGTTGGTAGATGTCTTTGTAGACACCTTGCATTGCTCACTCATCAGCAGTGCTACCTACAGTTTATATCCTTGCCACAGAACGCTACCTGAAACAGGTCGCTGCAAGCGGCGAGAGTGATAACAACCGGTACGCGCTGGTGATGATTTAAACATTTTGTTAACGTACCTAAGCCGTAACTTTTCCGCAAAATAAATTTCCAATAGGAAACCTATGTTGTGATCGCGATGACATAACGACCTCTGGCTATACGATCAACCTTGTTACGCAAACGTTTGCCTTTTTATCCTAAGCTGAGGTAAATTGCAAACAGCGTCGGGTTTCTCATCATCGTTTTTTGCATCGCAACGCCATGACTGCTTGTCATTTATGGACTTTTCCTTTTAAGCGTATTGGCGGCGATCCATTGATTCACGAAATTGAGGGGAACGAGGCGGTTGCACCTTGCCCAACAGGACAATATTTCCAATAGGAAACTTTTTTGTTAAAAGTGTTAACTATGCCGATGACGTTCGAGGGTGGGATGTGTCAGAATGCGGCGTTAATAGAGTTAACCATGTTAGCGCGGAGGCAGCCCAACGGTGTCAACAAACCATTTAACACAGGATGTGTATCCCTCAATGCAGGTAGAAAAAGCGCAAATGGATGATGAACAACGTGCGCCAATTGCGCCGTTGCGGTTGGGCCCACGATTAAAAGCGATTCGAGTGGGGTTAGGGCTGACGCTCGAAGAAGCAAGTCAACGCACGGGATTAGCGCGCTCGACCTTATCAAAGATAGAGAATGAGCAAATCTCCCCGACTTTCCAAGCGATGCAAAAACTCGCTCACGGCCTAGACATTGACGTGCCTCAGTTGTTTGCGCCACCCAAAAAACGGCAAGCAACAGGGCGCCGTGATATTACACGAGCCGGTCAGGGTAAGGCGCATCCAACCGGCACCTATGAACACGAGCTACTGGCAACGCAACTGAGCAACAAAAAGATGATGCCATTTAAGTCGCGTGTCCGTGCCCGCGCTTTTGAAGATTACAGTGACTGGATCCGTCACGATGGTGAAGAGTTTTTGCTGGTGTTGGAAGGCAGCATTCGCTTTTACTCTGAGTTTTATGAAGCGATCACCCTCAATGAGGGAGACAGTGTTTATTACGATGCCACGATGGGACATATGTTGGCATCGGTCAGCGAGGATGACGCACTCATCTTGTGGGTGACCGCATCTTAACGCAATGTCACGAAAACTGGCGACGCGCATCGTCGACTAGCATTACTTTTTATCGCCATTTAGGCAGAACATGGAGTGAACAATGGCAGAGTTACTAACGACCCCACTACACGCATTGCACATTGAGATGGGCGCAAAGATGGTCCCCTTTGCTGGCTATGATATGCCCGTCCAATATGCGCTCGGTGTTCGCAAAGAGCATCTCCATTGCCGCGAACACGCAGGTCTGTTTGATGTATCGCATATGGGGCAGGTTCGTCTCGACGGAAAGGATGCAGCCAAAGCGCTAGAAGCCTTAGTGCCTGTTGATGTCATTGATTTACCGGCAGGCAAACAACGTTATGGCGTGTTCACCAACGCACAAGGTGGAATTCTGGATGACCTCATGATTGCCAACCTAGGCGATCATCTCTTTCTGGTCGTTAACGCCGCCTGCAAAGCACAGGACATTCAGCATCTGCGCGATAACTTGAAAGGGGATGTGACCGTTGAGGTGCTTGATGATCGTGCGCTGTTGGCACTGCAAGGGCCAAAGGCTGCGCAAGTGCTGGCGACATTCAACCCGAAGGTTAATGACATGGTGTTCATGGACATTCAACCTGTTGAGATTAATGGCATTCATTGCGTGGTGAGTCGTTCCGGTTACACTGGCGAAGATGGGTTTGAGATTTCGGTGCCAGCGGAGCACGCAGAGTCCCTCGCCAAAGCGCTGCTTGCCAATGACGACGTGGAATGGATTGGCCTAGGTGCACGTGATTCACTGCGTTTGGAATGTGGTTTGTGCCTGTATGGTCATGATTTGGATACCACCACTACGCCAATCGAAGCGAGCCTTATTTGGGCAATCAGTAAAGTGCGTCGTGCGGAGGGTAAGCGCGCCGGTGGCTTCCCCGGTGAGGCGAAAATTCTCGAGCAGATTGCCACTAAAGCGGTCAGCCGTAAGCGAATTGGTCTCTTGGGCCAAAGTAAAGCGCCTGTGCGTGAAGGCAGCAAGCTGTTCGATGCCAACGATAACGAAATTGGTATCGTGACCAGTGGTACCTTTGGTCCCACTAAAGGCATGCCCGTTGCAATGGCGTATGTGTCACCGGAATTTACCGCGGAGGGCACGGAGGTGTTTGCTGAAGTACGTGGTAAAAAGCTGCCCATGACCGTCGAGAAAATGCCCTTTGTACCGCAGCGGTATTATCGCGGCTAACTAGGGCGATGGAGAATAAAAAGCGCAGCGTCAAGCAGCTGCGCTTTTTTATGGGCAGTGAGCAATAAGGTTACGCGTTGCTAAGCTGCTCAACCGCCTCTAGGGCTTGCGCACCATAAATCAACGACGGGCCGCCGCCCATTAAAATGGCAACGTTGATTGCCTCTACACATTCTTGCTTGGTCGCACCGTGCTTTAATGCGGCGGCAACATGTGCGCCGATACAGCCATCGCAACGCGCGGCAATACCAATCCCCAATGCAATCAACTCTTTGGTTTTTACATCAAGGTCGCCTTCTGCCATTGCAGCGCGATGAAGCTGACCAAATGCCGCCAGGGTCTCACTGCTGTTTGCTTTAAATTGTTTATTTAACGCCAATTGTTGCTCATTGATTTCTTGATAGTTTTTCTTGGTCATCGTCTCACCTTTTATTTTAGCTTTGACTAATATATTTGCTTTGTGTGTAGGATGCAATCCGTGTCCATGATTTATAATTTATTGCCTAGAAATCTTTCTCATCCTGTTGGTTTCGATTTGCCAGCGCCGTTAAATCCGCTTTTTTATGGCTGCCTGAAAATGCCTGTTCTAGTCTCAATAAGTCACTATTGATAGTTGACATACTAATACTGAACGGTAGGTAGTCACTGACGGGGGTCAGTTATGAGTATTAAAAAACGTATTTTAGCCATTGTGTTGACAGGGGTGGTATTGCCGACACTGATTATTAGTGTCGTCGCCTTGTATCAGTTCCGAACAAGTACCCTAATTAGCTACGAGCAAAGCTCTTATAAGGAAATGCAGCACATTGGGAATGCGTTTAAGTTCTACCTACAAGGCCTGTCTGCTAACGCGAAAATGTTAGCCAATAGCCAAGCCCTGCAAGAGCTCGATGGCAGTGTCGCCAAATACATGGGCCCGGCAAAGMAAATGACATCGCCTCAGAATAGCCCGGTCGAAGCTCGTGCGTTTAAATTGTTGGATGCAATGGGTAATTCGCGTGATGATTTCGCCTATGTCTTTCTCGGTTTAAGCGATGGGGGCTACATTCAGTGGCCGCAAGGGGAGTCTGGCAACTACGATCCTCGGCAGCGCCCTTGGTTTAAGACGGGGTTAGGGAGTGGTAATAACCCTGTGCGCGTACCGGCATACCAAGATATTACATCGGGCGCACCTTTACTGGATTATGTGATGGAGTTTCCTGCGCAAGACGGCCTGACTGGGGTGGTGGGTGTTGATGTTACCTTGGAGGCATTGACCAATATGCTTGGCGAGGTCACGCTCGGCCAGTCAGGTTACATTGTGCTGGTGGAAGATACCGGCACCGTCTTGGCCGATCCCAATAACCCAGATAACAACTTTGAATCTGTGGATGGCGTGAATAGCGTCTACAGCGGTCAATCGCTAAGCCGTTCGCTCAAGGCGGTGTCATTTGACGGTGAGTCTTATTTTGTTAACCAGTATCAAGCGCCCGATAGCGGCTGGCGTTTAATTGGTATTGTGCCGCAGCAAGAAGTGTTAGGGCAGGTGAATCAACTGCAAACCGTAATTATCTCGATTGGTGTACTTTTAGTGGTGATTTTCGGGGTGCTGGGCTTCTTTATGGTTAACCGAATCTCTGCCTCGATTGTTGCGGTGAGTGATGGGCTCAGTGATGCGGCAAGCGGTGAAGGTGACTTAACCAAACGTTTGCCGGTAACCAGCAAAGATGAGCTAGGCACGACCGCCACTGCCTTTAACCAGTTCGTGGATGTGATCCAAGAGCTGATTATTGGCATTAAAGATCGCTCGCTAAAGCTCACATCTCATGCCGATCACACCACCCAGTTTGCTGAGCAGCTGGATGGCGCAAGTCACCAGCAGCGCTCAGGGCTCGAGCAGATTGCGACCGCGTTCCATCAAATGGTCGCGACGGCCAATGAGGTATCGCAAAACTGTAATCAGACGGCCGATTCGGCGCAGCAATGCCAATCAGAAGTTGATCGCGGCATGGCCTTGATGAATAACACGCGCGCAGCAGTGCAAGAAATGGCGACCACGCTCAACGAAGCGGATAGCGCCATGGCTGAGCTTACTAAAGAAAACGACAATATCACCGCCATGCTGGACACCATTCGTGGCATTGCCGAGCAAACCAACCTATTGGCGTTGAATGCGGCGATTGAATCGGCACGTGCGGGGGAGCATGGCCGAGGCTTTGCCGTGGTGGCGGATGAGGTTCGGGTGCTGTCGCAAAAGACCACCAAATCGACCGAAGAAATTGACGAGTTGTTACAAGCCTTGACTCAACGGACTAGCCAGCTGTCAGAAAAGCTACAGGGCAGTGTGGAACACTCGCAGACGACCACCGAGGCAACTGAAGAGGCCCTGAGTGTATTTAGTACCATTCAAGAATTGGTGGGACAGATCCATGATATGGCCGCGCAAATCGCCACCGCAACAGAAGAGCAGCACTCGGTGTCGGAAGACATTAATCAGAATGTGACCAACGTATTGGATGGTGCGAATAGTGCTGCTGAAACCGCGGAGCAAACTAACGCAACGGCGGCCGAGTTACGTATGGTGGCGACTGAACTCTCAGAGTTGGTAAACCGATTCAAAACCGACAAACCCAGCACATAACGGCGCTATCTTTAAACAGGAGCGCCAAAGATGAACGGCGAGCAGGTAGGCTCGCCGTTTTATTGTGCACGTGATGTTTATCGCTACACCACTTCAACAAATCCCATTAGACCGGTTTTCATGTGCTCAATGACATGACAATGGTACATCCATCGGCCAGGGTTATCGGCCACAAAGGCTGCCTTGGCGTGGCCATTTTTACCCAATAGCACGGTATCGGTATGGAAAGGTGTCACGGGTTTACCGTCCATTTCCAGCACGGTAAAGGTATGACCATGTAAATGGATTGGATGGTGGTACTGAGTGACATTCTTTAAATCGAAAATATAGGTTTTGCCCCGTTCGAGCGTTGCGATCGGATCGGGAATATTGCCTTTGCTCATTCCCTCCCATGCGCGTTTATTCATCAGCCAAAATTCGTGCTTCCCTTTTCCTTGTTTATCGGCGGGTGTGATTGCGCCGGCCCATTCAAAGACAAAGTGTCGCGTTTCCGCATTCGCCAAGTCAGGAGTGGCCACTGGATTAAGTGGCAGGGCGGGCAAAGGTTTTTCGACCAAGGTGGATGGCGTTGTGGTAAAGCTAGCCAGTAGGAAAGGAAAACGGCCTTTCATGTACATGATCTCAACATTGGCTCCGGCTTTGGGGGCGATCAAACCAATATCGAGTCGCATACCGGGCGCGATCTTGTGCTCTTCGAGTCGTCGAGGGGTTGCGATCGGATTGCCGTCAATGGCAATAATCCACGCGTCCGCACCACGGACTTGAATGGGATAAGTCAGGGTATTATCGACGTTGGCTAATCGTAGGCGAGTGGTGGCATTTTCTTGTAGTTCATACTTAGGTTGATGAACTCCGTTTACCGTGCCCCATTCACCCGGCGTTCCCATTCGGGCGCTGTAACGAGGAATGGCGAGATCTTTCCATTGCCCTTGGGGGTCGAGGTGCCAATGTTTGAGCATGAGTACATGCTCTTCGTCAAACGCGACCGGTGACGCTTCTTCCACCACAATGGTGCCCACCAAGCCTTTGCCCAATTGCACCACAGAGTTCATGTGAGGGTGATACCAAAAGGTGCCAGCGTCAGGCGGTGTAAAGCGATAAGTAAAGGTTTCGCCCGGCTGAATAGGGGGTTGGGATAAAAAGGGTACACCGTCCATTTCAATCGGAATGCGGAGTCCATGCCAATGAATGGTGGTGGGTTCATTAAGGTTATTGGTAAAGTGAATCGTCACGGGCTCGCCCTGACGGCAGCGAATCGTGGGCGCGGGGATCTTGCCGTTAAATGCCAATACATCCGTTTGATGGCCGGGCACTAAAGATGCTGTGCTTGGCTCAGCGCTTAAGTGATATTCCCACATGCCATTATCTCGTGATGCGGATACCAGCGAACAAGCAGGAAGGGCGGACAACGCAGCGAAAGCAGCGGAAGATTGGAGAAAGCGACGTCGAGTGAGGCCATGCACTGGCATGCCTTGGTCACGGCAAGTCATAAGAATACCTTTCGAATCAAATAATCGACTTACTATACCGTGAACGCGTCAAAGTGAGAAAGATTATCAATTGACCCTGTGAGGCAGTTAAAATAAGCCAGCAACAGACTGCTGGCTCGATAGTCGGATTATTGACGGTGAAAAATGTCGAGGCCAGGTGCTTGATTTATGGCGGGTAATGCTTCGAATTCAGGCTTGGCAATATAATACCCTTGGAAGAAGTCGATGCCTAAATCGTGCAAGCAGCGTAATTCTTTCTCAGTTTCTATCCCCTCGGCAATAATTTGACGCCCTAGCTCCTCACACATTGCCACACTGTGGCGCACAATCGCCTGTTTCACCGGGTCAGTATCAATATCTCTCACCAGCGCCATATCGATTTTAATAATATTAGTATCAATATTAGCCAGCGCCGTTAGGCCAGAGTAACCGGCGCCAAAATCATCAATGGCGGTAATAAAGCCTTGCGAGCGGTAATAGCGAATAATGCGTTGAATATGACCATAATCAAGCACTTCTTCCCCTTCGGTAAACTCAAACAAGATGCGATCGAGCGGAAACTGGTGTTCGCGCGCGGCTTTAAGGGTGGTTTGAATACAACGTTCGGGCTCGTAA
>NZ_MUFL01000103.1:0-9475 GCF_001995355.1 Salinivibrio sp. PR919
CATATAAGTATACGATTAAACCATTTATGATATATGAGCGTTTATTCATTGCTGACGACGAAACGCATTTCTCTGGCTGCTTTTCAACCAATTGAATCAAAAAGAATAAAAGGGCTATTGACCTCTCGTTAAATTTCATTAAAGTACACCTTCGTTCGCGGCGCAGACTGCGGACTATGGTGCTACCACGCATAACTGCGTTGCCCTGGTGGTGGAATTGGTAGACACAAGGGATTTAAAATCCCTCGGCGTTCGCGCTGTGCCGGTTCAAGTCCGGCCCGGGGCACCATAGCACTCTCGCTATCCTATCTCCTTTACCTCTCAGGTTCTCCTCACATCTCTCCGGTGCCCGTTGTCATATTTTGAAACGTTTAAATCTTATTCCCTTGCGCTGAGCAGGGTTGAATCATGGTAAATTTGTATAGAAATATAGAGAAAAGATACTGATATTTTGAATGTTTCCATTCCTTTTCCTCAGTGTTCTCACCAAAGCACCGTATATTATATCGTTTGTCATTAATCCATCATGCTTGTCTAGTTTGCTGACTAATATTGATATGTTGGTTAGTAATGATAATAAAAAGGACGGCGTATGCGTTGGCAAACTCTTTCAATCAGAAAGCGAATTTATATTGTTCTTTCGACCATCTTAGTGCTCAGCACTTTGATTGCGATGGTGCAACAAGCGATGTTGTCAGCAAACAAGCAACTCGATGATCTCAAGAATATTATTTTACCCAGCCAGCTGAGGGGGCTGGCGTTTGAAATTAGCAATGAGCTACAACCTGCGATCACCGGTTCTAACTTTCTTGCCCATCACTCTGGACTGATTGATTGGGTGGATAATGGCGGCGATCTGACCAATCTCGCGCCGATTCATCAAGCGCTTTCGAATGCCAAGACGCGCTTGGGGGCAGACAACGCATTTGCAACGCTCGATAGTAGCCAAGGGAAGTATATTTTTACTTATGACGGCGAGCATCGCAGCGCATCAATGACCACCTATCCGTTTAAAGATTTTTACCCGAATTTTCTGAGTAAAAATCAGCCCTATGAGCTGAACATGAACAAAGATCCCAATGGCAATCAGTATGTGATTTTTATTAATTATCGCAGCGTGCCAGAAAACCCTGCGACGGGTCAGCCGTATGTGGTAGCGGGGGTAGGGTTTAATGTAAGTAGTTTAGTGAATCTAGTGCAGGGGTTTCGCATTGGTGAGCAGGGAAGAGCTATGCTTGCCGCGCGCGATGGCAGTGTGCAGGTCGCACCGACCGATTCGGCACTGAATGCGGATAATGCGAGCGCATTTCGTCAAGCGGTGACCAAGGGAACAGACAAACCGGTGATCAGCGAAGTGACTATCGGTGATGAAGCGTTTCTGCTGGGGTCTTATTGGCTTGCTGACTTAGACCGTTTTGTGGTGGTTGAGATTCCCAAAGCACAAATTACAGGGCCCATCCTGGATCAATTTATCCAATCTTTATTAGTGACCTTGGTGTTTATTGCTATTGCACTCCTTGTTACCCATTGGGTGATCAGTAGTTTGACGCAGCCGATAAAAAAGCTTTCCGCCGAGGTCGATGAAATTGCCAGTCGACTCGACCTTAGCCACCAGATTGCCGTGAACGACGAAGCGGAAGTCGGTCGCTTAGCGAATAAGATCAATGGTTTGCTAGCTCGTATCCGAGATGCGTTGCAAGCGGTAAACCAGACAGTTGACGAGTCGCAGTCCGCATTTGGTGTCCTCAAGCAGCAAGCTCATGAGGTGAATCAAGCCGGTATGGTGCAGCAGCAGTCGCTACAAACGATTTCTGCCGCGAGTCAAGACATTACTGAAATCACTACCGACGTGACGGATTCGGCTAATCACGCTGGCGAGTTGTCTCAAGCTGGGAATGCGGCGCTTCAAGATGCTTTAAATGGCATGAATACCAGCCTGCGGCATATTGAACAACTAGGCGAAAACATGGCCTCGAGTCAGAGCAGTTTGGATGAATTGAATCACCATATCGAGAATATTCTTCGCGTGCTTGAGGTCATCAGTACCATCTCGGAACAAACCAATTTACTTGCACTAAACGCGGCGATTGAGGCAGCGCGAGCGGGCGAACATGGTCGCGGCTTTGCGGTGGTTGCTGATGAAGTGCGCTCACTGTCGCAACGCACCGGCGAGTCGACCAGTGAGATCCAAGAAATTATCAATCAGCTGCGCTCGGCGTCAGATAATGTGACCGGCCAAATCAACCAAGTCAGTCAGGATAGCCAGCATAGTCTCGACACGCACCAACAAGCGGTAGAAAGTATGCGCACCTTGGATAGCCATTTGCAGCAATTGTTTGAACATAATGAGCGGATTGCCGAGGGTGCCAATACGCAAAGCGGCGCGGTGAATGAAATCAACCAGAGCATTGAAGAGCTTGCTCAGCAGGGTACTCGCACTCAAGAAGTGTTTGAGCAAAGTGAACAGGCGGTGAGTGGGTTTGATTTACGTATGAAAGAGCTCACTAAAAAAGTCAGCGCGTTTAAAGGGTTGAATGCGTAATCGCCGAACGTCAAAGGGCGCTGACAAGCGGTAATAGCGCTTTGTGTCTTTGCCGCGATCCGGTAGGATAGCGTGAGGAGGGCGGCATGAATCTAACCCAAATTGATGCGTTTTGTGCAGTCGCAGAGACTGGCTCGGTGTCTGAAGCTGCACGTCAGCTAGATGTGAATCGTTCACGGTTGAGCATGGCGATTAAAGCGCTAGAACAATCACTTAACGCTGAGTTGTTCGATCGCACCGGTAACCGTCTAACACTGTCGGAAATCGGCAAAGCTGTGTACAAAGATTTCGAGAGTATATCGGTCACCGCGGCCCGCATTCGTCGTACGTGCGAGCAAGCGAACGCGGGCTTTAATGCCGAAGTGTGGATCGCGCGTGATGATGCGATCCCCGATCAGCTTTGGCAGGACTGGGCGCATCAGCTCAATAAGCGCTTTACGGCGACGTCCTTCAACCTAGTCTTGGCCTCGAGCGGTGATTTGGCCAATTTGGTTGAAACCCAACAAGTCGACTTTGCGTTTGGCGTGGACTACGAGCGCATTGACGATCCGCGCATCAACTATCAGCCGTTGGGTAAAATTCGCATGATGTCGGTGTGCAACAGCGAGCACCCGTTGAGTCGACTGCGTCGGGTCAGTGATGATCAACTGCGTAATGCCATGCAAGCGGTAATGGTCTATCTCAATGAAAAAGACAATCCCGAGCTGCAGCCTTTCTCACGCCGCTATATTGGCTTTTCGAGCTTTGAATATATGCTCAACACTATCTTACAAGAAGAAGCGTGGGGCGTGTTGCCTGAGCCGCTGATCCGGCAATACTTACGAGAACAGCGCTTAGCGGTGATCAAACACACCTATGGCTTAACCCAAGAAGACTACTGCCTATTCACCGCCTCAGGGATGGCCGAGCATCCTGGGATCCAATGGCTGAGTGATAGCATTACCAATTACTTGTTTGATTTCTAAATGTGCGCCTCGATGATTGTTTTTCAATGCCTTACAATACATGTTAAGCAAAACTTAACCTAGGTTAAAAAGTTTAAGATTTTCTGAACAATCACTGAGCGCTACAATGCCGTCACTGAATTTCACCGAGCATCATTATGACCGCATACACGCGTTATCTTCCTTTTTCATTGGCTGTGTTAGCCTGTTTAACCCCTTGGGTGAGCTCGCCGATTGCATTGGTATTGGGTTTTTTGCTGACCTCCCTAGGCTGGGTGCCAAGTGCAATTCCGCTCACGAAAATCACCAAAAAGTTACTGGCTTATTCGATTGTGGGTCTGGGGTTTGGTATCCCGCTGCAAGAGGCGCTCGCCGTGACAGGCGATGGGATAGGGCTGATTATTGCCACCATTGCAGGCACGCTGATTTTTGGCACATTACTGGGCAAACTTATGGGGCTGGATAAAAAGACGGGTCACCTGATTGCCTCAGGCACTGCCATTTGTGGCGGCAGTGCAATCGCAGCTGTCTCGCCCGCTATCAATGCGGATGATAAACAAATTGGTCTCGCGTTAGGCACGGTGTTTGTGTTGAATTCATTGGCGCTGTTTGTGTTTCCTATGGTTGGGCATGCGCTGGGCTTAGATCAGCACACGTTTGGAACCTGGGCGGCGATCGCGATTCATGATACATCATCGGTGGTGGGCGCGGCGTCCGCTTATGGTGAGCAAGCACTAACCACTGCGACCACCCTCAAACTTGCGCGCGCATTATGGATTGTGCCAGTGGCGTTTGTCAGCGCACTCATGTTTCGCAGCCACGCTAAAAAAATCACGATTCCGTACTTTATCGTTTTTTATTGTCTGGCGATTGGTATCAGTGATGTCTTTGTCCAAGCGCAACCCATCTATGAGGTGATTTTCGCCATCTCAAAACAAGTATTAGTGGTGTGTTTATTCTTAATCGGCTGCAGTATTTCTGTCACCCAGCTACGCACGGCAGGCCCCAAACCCTTATTGTTTGGTGTCGCACTGTGGGTGATTATCTCCTGTACATCGCTTGCTTGGCTGCTGCTAGCTGCCTAGTCTCCGTCGTTGCCTCAGGTTCACTCACGCGGCGTGTCCTGAGGTAAACGTAATACCGCGACCAACAGAAACGCACTGAGTGCCGCACCAAACTGCCACCATCCTGTGCTGGTTATCGCGAGGAAAAGCTGCAAGCTAATTGCCGCGAGTAACACGCCTTTTCTCATCTTCTTAGTCCATAAAGAATCTAAATTTAGATTTAGTATGCGTAAAAGTTATATGCAAGCAAAATGCGATTTAGCGCTATCTCATAACTAAAATTTGTTTAGAACACTCACTGTCAGAAATATTGACAGTGATTTTTATGCATAAACTGTTGAAATAAAACGCCTTTCATTTTTTCCTTAGCGGGGTGGTGAAAATGTCAGCAAGTTCGTGTTTGTAAAGCGGCGCAGTAGCACCAAGAATATGTGCGTGTTTTCTACTTTTGGTGTTTTATGTCTTCTCAAAACGTGATCAATGAAAAGTCAGTATTAGTGTTTTCGGCCCTTCTCGCATTGGGGTTTGCCATCGCCGGCCTTGCCGTTGGATGGATTGCTGGCTCTTTAGTGATTATGTTCGACGGTATCTACTCGTTGATTAGTCTAGTGTTAACTTTGTTGTCACTGGGCGCGTCATGGTATATCCACTCGCGTTACGCACGGCCGATCACACGTGCGCTGCTGACACCGCTTGTTGTCGCCATTAAAGGCGCCGTGATTATGCTGTTGGTGAGTTACTCTCTGTATGAAGCGGTCTCTTCCTTGGTCGAAGGCGGACGTGCGGTTAACCCGTCATTGGCGGTGCTGTTTGGTATTGTCAACGTGGTGGGTTGTGGTTACGGATGGTGGATGATTGCACGCAAAAACCAAGCAGGGCAAAGCCAGTTGGTGGAGGCGGAATCGCGCCAGTGGCAAATGGACACCTTATTAAGTCTGGCGGTCACCTTAGGCTTTTTAGGTGCTTGGTTAGTGGCGCATTCACCTTGGTCGGATTATGCGGTTTATGCAGATCCTATGATGATGGTGTTGATGTCGTTCTACTTCATCAAAGTGCCATTCGTTATGGTGCGTAACGCGTTAAAAGAACTCGCGCCTGTTACAGTAAAGTGGTATCGCACCCGCTCAATGGCGTAATCAGAACACGACGCAACACGGATCTAGCCAAACGATTCTCCTATATCCTTGCAGGGGGCGGCATATACTGAGGCGGCGTTTAGTCGCCTTATTTACCGCACTTTATGCACTATAACTTTTTATGTTGGTGTTCATATCAACCCAGATACTGTGGGCGATTTCAACGTAGTGTGAAGAAATATATTTTGCTCTCTATGCTCGTCTGTTGAGGTGTTGGCAGCAGAACGTCGTGATGGCGCTTACACTGAAAAGTAACCATAGCGCTGCGGTAGAGAAAGAATGTTGCATATAGCAAAAGCGGAGTTAAATGATCTAGATACCCTCACCGTGTTATTTGACCAATACCAGCGCTGGCTTGCGATTCGTCCGCCGCTCAGTCAAACAAGGGCGTTTACTGAGCAGCGGTTGCGCGAGCAAGATACTTGTATATTGACCGCTTCTTACCAATCCTCCATGGTGGGATTTGTCCACCTAACGCCTTTGTATTCACTAGCGAGGGCGCGCCGTGGCTTAATTATTAACGATTTGTACGTGCAGCCGGATTCACGGCGACAAGGTATCGCACGGGCATTAATCTCGCACGCTCTCAAAGAGGCTCGTGCCCGCCAAGCCGCTTGCTTATTGCTACAAACCCATCAAAGCAACCATGCCGCTCATCATCTTTTTGAATCTTTTGGTTTTATTTGCGACGTTAGCCAGTATTATTTTCTGGACGTGACCGATTAACGGGTGACGAAAGGAGTAGCGAATGGCGTACGATTTTGTGGTCGTTGGGGGCGGTATCGTCGGCGTGGCCACCGCTTGGCAGTTGCAACAGCGATATCCAAACAAACGCACCTTATTGATAGAAAAGGAACCTGCTTTGGCCCAACATCAAACGGGCCATAATAGCGGCGTAATCCATGCTGGCGTGTATTATCCGCCCGGTAGTTTGAAGGCGGATTTTTGTAAGCGTGGCGCTGCCGCGACCAAAGCTTTTTGTGAGCAAGAAGGTATTCCTTATAAGCAGTGTGGCAAGTTAATCGTCGCGACCACAGAGACAGAACTGGCGCGGATGCATGATTTGTATCAACGTTGTTTGCTCAATGAGATCGAGTGTGAGTGTTGGGATGCCCAACAACTCGCCAGTGCTGAACCGAATGTACGCGGTTTAGGCGCGATCTATGTCAAAGCGACCAGTGTTGTTGATTACGCGCAAGTCACAGAAAAAATGGCCGGACGCTTTGTCGCAGCTGGTGGGCATCTTGTGCTAAATACTCAAGTGACGAAGCTACACGAAGACCACGACGGTGTGCTGATTGATACCCAATCGCAGGGAGAGTCGCAACGTTATCACGCCGAATTTTTAGTTGTTTGTGCCGGTTTGATGGCAGATCGCATGGCGAAGCTGCAAGGGTTAGCGACATCGTTTCAAATCATCCCCTATCGTGGCGAATACTATCAACTAGCGAAAAAGCATCGGGAGTTAGTGTCGCATTTGATCTATCCAGTGCCGGACCCAGATTTGCCTTTCTTGGGCGTCCATGTCACACGGATGGTTGATGGTGGTTTGACGGTAGGCCCAAATGCCGTTCAGGGCTGGAAACGCGAGGGGTATGCCTCATACAATTTTAGTTGGCGTGATACGCTTGATATGCTGCGTTTTCGCGGATTTTGGCGAGTCACTGCAGCGAATCTGAGCACCGGTATAAAAGAATGGTGGAACGCGCATTATAAACCGGGATACCTCAAGCAGGTTCGTAAGTATTGTCCGTCAATTCAATTGGATGATTTACACCCTTACCCAGCCGGTATTCGTGCCCAAGCGGTGTTGAATAGCGGTGAGCTGGTGGGCGATTTCCTCTTCGTTCGATCTGCACGCAGTCTCCATGTGTGTAACGCCCCATCGCCAGCGGCTACCTCAGCCATGCCAATTGCCGAACACATTTGTCAGACTATCAGTACGCCTCACAACGATTAATCGGCGGAGTATTGTGGCTGTCTCGTCCTGATGATTTAATACTAGGGAGATTAAAAATCAAGGAAGACAAGATGTTATTGCCACCACCTCTTAAAAAAGGCGAGACAATTGGCTTTTTCTCGCCATCATCACCAGCCACCGTATTTGCGCCCCAACGATTTGAACGCGCGATGGATTATGTCAAAGCACAAGGCTTTGATCTGAAGGCGGGGGTATTGACCGGACAATCGGATCACTATCGCTCAGGCTCGATCAAGGCGCGTGCGGAAGAGCTCAACCAGCTGATCCGTGATCCGAATGTGCGCTGCATCATGTCGACGATTGGTGGAATGAACAGCAATGCTTTACTTCCCTATATCGATTATGCCGCCCTGGCTGATGATCCTAAGATTATCGTGGGTTATTCGGACCTCACTGCTTTACTGCTCGGTATCTATGCCAAAACGGGATTAATCACGTTTTATGGGCCAGCATTAGTGGCGTCTTTAGGGGAGTTTCCGCCACTGGTTGATGAAACCTTTGATGCGTTTCGAGCCGTAACAACTGAGAATGTAACGCTGCCGATGACCTATAAGATGCCTGCCCAATGGACGGATGTCATGATTGATTGGGGCGAACAGACAGAGGCAAAACCGACCTATGAGAATGCATGGCAATTTATGGGTAAAGGTCAGGTAAATGGGCGCATTATCGGTGGCAACCTCAATACGCTGAGTGGGATCTGGGGAACACCTTATATGCCAGCGATTGAAACAGGCGATATTCTGCTGATTGAGGACTCTTTGCTTGATATTGCCACGGTTGAGCGCTCACTCGCACACCTAAAACTGGCTGGGGTGTTTGATACGGTAGGCGCGGTGTTACTTGGTAAACACGAGCTTTTTGATAACAAAGGAACGGGACGTTCAACCTATGACGTTCTTGAAGAAATACTCGATGGCCAGCCGCTCGCAGTGGTTGATGGTTTTGACAGTTGCCACACGCATCCGATGTTAACTACACCTTTGGGGGCCCAAGCCTGTATTGATTTTGATGCCCAGACGGTCTCACTCACGCAACCTTGGTTGGCGGGTGAGCACGCTGGGCAATGAGCTTGGATTAGTAAGCCACACCGATACGTTGGCGACGGTGGGCACCACTTTCCAGTTCGTCGATCATCGCGATAGCATAGTCAGCAACGCTGATTTTGCTGTCACCATGGTCATCGGTAAGCAAGGTATCCGCACCAACGCGATAGCGGCCTATTTTGTCGCCCGGGAAAATCTCTGCGGCAGGGCTGATGAACGTCCAATCTAGGGTATGGGCGTGTTCACGGAATACCTTCAAAGCGTCGCCTTGAGCGAGCGCTTCTGCTTTATAAGCGTCAGGGAAGTCGGGCAGGCTGACCAGCTCGACTCCCGGTGAAACTTCTAGCGAGCCAGCACCGCCGACCCAAAGTAAACGTTTGACATTAGCCGCGGGTAATTCGTCAATTAAGCGCTTAGCGCTGGTTGCTACCATCTCATGGTTGCCTGCAGCGCGCCCGCCCACAGCGGCAATGACTGCATCAGCGTCAGCAACGGCCTGTTGTACAGAGTGATGATTATCCAGCAAGTCGAATTGACGTACTTCGACATCGTCGCGGGTCACTTTTTCTGGCTGACGGACAAGAGCAATAACCTCATGCCCACGATGACGCGCTTCTTCGACGATTTGGCTACCGATCCAACCTGTTGCACCAATAATTGCGATTTTCATATTGTCTTCCTCATGCTGTGATTGCTTGGATGGATGTAGCTTATTGGCTTTCATTTATTGGATAAATAATCATAATAGATACAGTTTGTATC
>NZ_MUFL01000104.1:0-9400 GCF_001995355.1 Salinivibrio sp. PR919
GTTGTAGGGTTAATGTCCATAAGGAGCGAAGCCTTATAAGTGGCGCTTGCGTTTGTGCACAGCAGTAAAAGGCGCCGCCTTTGCAGCGTAGAAAGTGAATCGTATTGGAAGATTCGGCGAGTTCATCGTCTAATAAATCGGTATTTAACCCCGCTGATGCGATGACGGATTGCAATATACTGGTTGAAGTTTCGTCAACCAGATTATCAAGACGTTCGCTTGCTGCGATAACATCTTTAAGTTTGCCAGATTGAAACAGATAAGACTGTATCGATTTGGCTTCGAACAAGTATACAAACATACACTCAGTCCTTTTGGTAAGCCCAATAAACTAATAACAAAATTGTCACTAATATTAGCGTGTTGAACGCTTCGGTTGCTGAACGCGATAGCGCACGCGAAAATTAAATAGAATAAGAGTAAAATAAGTCTGTGACTAATACTGCGTTCAATTTATCGGTAGTGGTGCCTCAATAAGTGACTACTATCACGTCATCGATAATATTGATGTTAATACGATGGTTGAATGGCTAAACATTCCGCAATGACAGGTATATCTCTGCATTGACTCGTCACTTTTTTAACCTTGGCGACTATCTTATCTATTATTTTGACGGTTGGGCGTATTCACCAATTGGTGAAATTTTTGCGATTGCTTTAAGGCGAGTGCGAATTAATATTTCATCGGTAGGAGAAGTTTTCATGAACCGATAGCTGCCTTTGTTTGACTGCTATTGTGCTGTGATGATTTCTCATACAGCTCGAGTGACTTAGATATTGAGTATTATTTAGTCTTGTAGCCTAGGTCCAGAGATGTTTCTAAACCTAGGCTTTTTTGGTGAACTTATCCATGCGATACGATGGGAGGCGTTAATCAATCACCGCAAACGACTCGTAAGGAGCCAGTTTGTAGGTAGTGCTTAACTGTTTGACCGGATCCATGTTGTAGCTAAGGCAGGTTAAGTCCTTATCGCGCCAATGCGCGGGGAGGGTGATGGTTTGTTTATGCTCGCTAAAGTTGCTGACTACCAAAATACGGTGGGTATCGTCGAAGCGCTCGTAAGCCACCACGTTAGGGTGTGATTCTTCCACAGGCGCAAACTGGCCGTGTACGATCACTGGATATTGCTTGCGCAGCTTGATCAGTTCACGGTAGTGATAAAGTACAGAGCCGCTATTTTCAGTTGCCCGTGCCACATTGATGGTGGTGAAGTTAGGATTAACCGGTAACCACGGAGTTCCTTGGGTAAAGCCTGCCTGCGGTGCGTTCTCCCACTGCATCGGGGTACGGGCGTTATCGCGGCTGTTTTGGTATACCGCCTCCATCATGGTGTCTGGATCAACGCCTTCAGCAACACGTAAATCGTAAAAATTGCGGGTTTCGATGTCTTGATAATCGTCGATAGACGGGAAGGCGACATTGGTCATCGCAATCTCTTCCCCTTGGTAGATGTAGGGCGTGCCTTTCATCAAGTGCAAGGTGGTGGCGAGCATTTTTGCCGAGCGGGTTCGATATTGGCCGTCGTGACCAAACTTGGACACCGCGCGAGGCAAATCGTGATTGTTCCAAAATAGTGAGTTCCAACCGCTATCGGCCAGCTCTTGTTGCCATTTGAACAGCACCTGTTTGAGTGCGGCGACATCCAGAGGCACGGGCTGCCATTTATCGCCGTCTTTCCAGGTAGCGGTAATGTGTTCAAATTGGAACACCATGGAGAGTTCATTGCGTTCCGGTGCGCTATAAAGTTTGGCGATCTCCGGCGTTGCGCCCCATGTTTCGCCGACGGTGAGCAAGTCTTTGCCGCCAAATGTGGCCCGATTCATGGCCTGTAATAGAGGGTGAAGGCGCGGGCCATTGCCGGTAATGCCTTTGTCGATTTCTTTGCCAATTAAATCAATCACATCAAGGCGGAATCCGCCAATGCCTTTGTCAATCCACCAGTTCATCATCTTATACACGGCGTCATGGACAGCAGGGTTTTCCCAATTCAGATCGGGCTGACGCTTGGAGAACAAGTGAAAGTAATACTGCTCGGTGTTTGGCTCCCATTGCCATGCGCTGCCACCAAAAATTGAGCCTTGATCATCGGGTGCACTGCCATCGGGTTTGGCATCGCGCCAAATGTAAAAGTCGCGATAAGGACTGTTTTTGTCGTGAAGCGCGGCTTGGAACCAAGGGTGTTCGTCGGAGGTATGGTTGACCACCAAATCCATCACGATTTTGATGCCAAGCGCGCCGGCTTTATCAATCAAGCGCGTCATGTCTTCCATGGTGCCAAATTCAGGCGCGATCGCGCAGTAATCGGAAATGTCGTAGCCATTGTCATCCATCGGCGATTGATACACCGGTGATAGCCATAACACATTGACGCCGAGCCAATGTAAGTAATCGAGTTTCTCGATAATTCCATTAAGATCGCCAATGCCATCACCATTGGTGTCGTAAAAACTGCGTGGGTAGATTTGATAAACAACGGCATCATGCCACCAAGCGTTCTGCATACCGATTACCTCTTATCGACAATAAAAATCCTCAAAGCCTCAGCTTGAGATGTGGCAAACAGCCTAGCGCGCGAGCAGTGCCAAGAAAAATAGGCGTAACGCTTTTTGATATAACCTATTGGCTATAGTTAAGGTGACAACAGATTAAAAATCGGCGATATCATTGAATCGTGTATCCCTATTAGGCTATAAAGTAAGCCGCTAAATTGTGAGTGAGTGCGGTATGGATGTAGAAAAAGTCGCCGGCTACTTTATTGCGGTAGTTGAGGCAGGGGGTATTAAAGCGGCTGCGTTGCAGTTAGGGATCAGCCAACCTTCATTGACGGCACAGATCCAAAAGCTGGAGCAACGTCTCGCATGTCAGCTATTGGTCCGTCACCCTCGTGGCGTCAGTATGACAGCCGCGGGAGAGCTTTATTATCAGCATGCCACCGCACAGCATGCTGCGCGGCAACGACTTCATGCCCAGCTTCATGCTTTGCAAGCGCGTGAAGCGGGACAAATAAAGCTTGGCACTGGGGAGGCGTGGTGGCCTTTGTTTGTTAAACCGGCAGTGCTTGATTATCAAGCCGATCGCCAGTGTGCGGTCCACATCGAATTTGGCAATCGCTTGGCACTGATGGCATCGCTGCTTAGTGGCGATGTGGATGTGTTTATCGGTCATGAAATTGACGATCTGGTTGCAAGCCAGCAAGTGCGCTTTATGCCCTTGTTTCAGGACGCGGAAAGCTATTATGTGGCTGATAACCATCCGCTACTCACAGACATATCGACCCGCATCGACCCTCAGCGTCTGAGTGATTGGCCCTTGATGCGTGTCACCCCTGATCATGCCCGGCATGCGCATTTACTTGCCAACCCGATTACACCTGCCACTTGTGCGCACACCGTGGTGTTTGATGTTGATGCGCTGAGCGCCAGTATCGATCTGTTGCACGACACGCAAGCGGTGATGCCCTATACCAGCAAAGCCGACACATACCTCGCCAGTCAGGGTGTGAGAGTGCTGACAACCCATCCCTACAAAACGGGTAACGTCGGTTTATATACTCTGCGCAATGCGCGGCATGAGAAAGTCGAGGCACTGATCCAACAGCTGTGTGACGCTGCTCAGCAGATGGGCACTCGACCATGTCATACCAGTTAGGGTAAAGCTTATTGAGTAAGAAAGTGCTAGACTAGACCGCCTTTGTAGCACACTGGCTGGGAATGCTGAGTTCTCAATGTAGGGATGAACAAGGAACAGCCGCCAGATTCAGTGGTTACAACGATGGCATCAATAGGTAGCGCCAATTACCAATTTGGCCATAGCGCTGCTAATTTGTGGCGCAAATCACATGCAGTACCTTTATTATCAAAGGAAAGATGATGGTAATTCCAGAAAACAGCAGCATTGTTATTTTTGGTGCATCTGGCGATCTGACCTTCCGTAAGCTGATCCCAGCCCTGTACCATTTGTATGCGAACAAACAGCTGCCTGCGTCTTTCGCAATTCTAGGCGCAAGCCGCACCTTCTACAGTGACGAGTCATTTCGCGACAAATTACGTCACTCCATGCAGGAGCTAGAGAAGACCGATCCTGCTACACTCGACGCCTTTATGGCGCATGTGCATTATCAGTCGTTTAATATCTCAGATACGCACGAATACCACCACCTAACCGAGCGGTTAGATGTGTTGGCCGATCAGTATGGTTTCACCCAGCGGAACACGCTGTTTTATCTCGCCACGCCACCAAAGCTTTACAATTCGATTCCTGCCAGCTTGGCTGAACACGGCCTCAATGACGAGAGCACCGGATGGAAACGCTTGGTGGTCGAAAAGCCATTTGGTTATGACTTAGCCTCCGCGCGCCAGCTCGACAAAGACATTCACGCCCACTTTGCCGAACATCAGATTTACCGCATTGATCATTACCTAGGCAAAGAAACAGTACAAAACCTGCTGGTTTTCCGTTTCTCCAACGCGATGTTTGAACCGCTTTGGAACCGTAACTTTATCGATTATGTAGAGATCACCGGTGCGGAGCATCTGGGTGTAGAAGGCCGCGGTGGTTACTACGATCAATCGGGTGCGGTGCGCGATATGTTCCAAAACCACTTGCTGCAAGTGCTTGCACTTGTGGCGATGGAGCCGCCTGCACAAATCAATGCTGACGCCATGCGTGATGAGGTGTTTAAAGCACTACAATCACTCGAACCATTGTCTGATGATGATCTGACTAACAACTTGGTGCTTGGCCAGTACACAGAATCATTAGTGGGTGGCAATGCGTTACCGGGCTATCGCAATGAGCCAGGTGTTGCGGAAGACTCGCGTACTGAGACTTATGTTGGCCTGAAGATGTTTATCAACAACTGGCGTTGGAACGGGGTGCCCTTTTATGTGCGCACCGGTAAACGCTTGCCAACTCGCGTGACCGAAGTGGTGATCCACTTTAAACAAACTCCGCATCCTGTATTCGGCAAAAATGCCCCTGAGAACCGTTTGGTGATCCGCATTCAGCCCGACGAAGGCATTCAAATGAGCTTTGGCCTTAAAGAGCCGGGCGCCGGCTTTAATGCCAAAGCCGTGAATATGGACTTCCATTACGCTTCATTGGAAGAAACCCAGATGTTGACCGCGTACGAGCGCTTGTTGCTGGATGCGCTTAAAGGCGATGCCACCTTGTTTGCGCGCAGTGATGCGGTCGAAGCTTGTTGGCAGTTTGTTGAGCCTATTCTGCAGTACAAAGAAAATGACAAGGCCTTGTTTGGCTATGCCTGCGGAACATGGGGACCGAAAGAAGCGGATCAGTTGCTGGAGCGTGATGGCCATGCTTGGCGCTTCCCCTGCAAAAACCTGACTGACACGGAATACTGCGAATTATGATAAATGCCCGAGTTTTTGATGATGCCGACGCGGTGGTCAATCATTTAGCCGACACGATGCAAGCGCTGAGCGAGCAAGATCGTGCCGTGCACATTTCGCTTTCTGGCGGCAGCACACCCAAAATGCTGTTTAAGCGTTTAGCCAGTGACGATTATGCCAATGCGATTCAGTGGCAAAACCTGCATTTTTGGTGGGGCGATGAGCGCTGTGTGGCACCGGATGATGCCGAGAGTAACTTCGGCGAAGCCAATAAGCTGCTGTTTAGCCACATTCGCATTCCGGAAGAGAACATTCACCGTATTCGTGGTGAAGACGATCCGGACGTGGAAGCGGCGCGTTTTAGTGCCGAAATGCAAGCCTTGATCCCAAGCGAAAACGGCACGCCTGTGTTTGATTGGATTTTGCTGGGCGTCGGTGGCGATGGCCATACGGCCTCACTGTTCCCGCACGATCCTCAGTATGACAATACCGCGCTCGCGCTGGTGGCTTCGCATCCTGAATCGGGGCAAAAGCGTGTATCAAAAACCGCCCGTGTGCTGCGCGCGGCGAAGAAAATCAGTTATCTGGTGTTGGGTGAAGGCAAACAAGCGATCGTGCATGAGATCGCCACACATGAGCCTACCCAACTGCCATATCCTGCCGCCAATATCCGCAGTGCCAAAGGCACCACGGAATGGGTACTCGATGCCGCGGCAGCAAAAAAATTACCAGAACAGAATTAATGGAGAGCACGATGAAAGGTGATATCGGCGTAATTGGTTTGGCGGTCATGGGCCAAAACCTGATCCTTAACATGAACGACAACGGCTTTAAAGTAGTGGCGCATAACCGTACCGCGGCCAAAGTCGATGAATTTCTGGAAGGCCCAGCGAAGGACACCAACATTGTTGGCGCTTACTCGTTAGAAGAGCTGGTTGAAAAGCTCGAAAAACCACGCAAAGTGATGCTGATGGTTCGTGCAGGTGCCGTTGTAGATACCTTTATCGACAAACTGACGCCATTGCTTGACGAAGGTGACATCATTATCGATGGCGGTAACACCAACTACCCAGATACCAACCGCCGCGTGGCAGCACTGCGTGAAAAAGGCATTCACTTTATTGGTGCCGGTGTGTCTGGCGGTGAAGAGGGTGCCCGTTTTGGACCGTCTATCATGCCGGGTGGCTCTGAAGAAGCGTGGCCAGCTGTTAAACCTATCTTCCAAGGCATTGCCGCGAAAACCGACGCCGGTGAACCATGCTGTGATTGGGTTGGACGTGATGGCGCCGGCCACTTTGTGAAAATGGTGCACAACGGTATCGAGTATGGCGACATGCAGCTGATCACCGAAGCGTACCAGTTCATGAAAGACGGCCTTGGCATGAGCCATGACGAGATGCAGCAGGTATTTACCGACTGGAATAAAACCGAGCTGGATAGCTACTTAATTGAAATCACCGCAGACATTTTGGGCTATAAAGACCAAGACGGTGAGCCATTGGTTGAGAAAATTCTCGACACTGCAGGCCAAAAAGGCACCGGTAAATGGACCGGCATCAACGCGCTGGATCTTGGCATTCCGCTCACTCTGATTTCTGAGTCGGTTTTCTCTCGTTGCCTGTCGGCACTTAAAGATCAGCGTGTCGCGGCAGAGAAGCTGTTTGAAAAACACATCCAGCCGGTTGAAGGCGATAAAGCCGAGTGGGTTGATGCGCTGCGTCAAGCGCTGCTGGCGTCAAAAATTATCTCTTATGCGCAAGGTTTTATGCTGATGCGTGAGGCATCAAACGAGAATGGCTGGGATCTGAACTACGGTAACGTCGCACTGATGTGGCGCGGTGGCTGTATTATCCGCTCAGCCTTCTTGGGTAACATCCGTGATGCGTTTGATAAAGATCCTAACTTGGCCTTCTTGGGCTCAGATGCTTACTTTAAAGGGATCTTGGATAACTGCTTGGCAGCATGGCGTAAAGTGGCGGCGAAATCGATGGAAACCGGTATCCCAATGCCATGTACTACCTCAGCGCTGACCTTCTTGGATGGCTACACCACGGCACGCTTGCCCGCGAACTTGCTGCAAGCACAGCGTGACTACTTCGGTGCCCATACCTATGAGCGTATCGATCAGCCGCGCGGTGAGTTCTTCCACACCAACTGGACAGGTACCGGCGGTAATACCGCGTCTACCACGTACGACGTGTAACGTACGGCGTGTAACGTGGCAGGCTAAGTCACTGTCCATAGCGATAAATAGAAAAGGGATGCGCTGGCATCCCTTTTTGTTGGCATAAGCAAAAAACTCACTTAGCATAGGCAAAAAAGGAGACCCTATGCCGCGTCCTAAAATGCCCCGCCGTATCTGCGGGAAACCCCATACCAACTGTTTTAAACCCAACGCCATTCCACTCAGTGAGCTAGAGACGGTGACCATAGGTTTGGATGAGTTCGAAGCCATGCGCCTTGTTGATCATCAAGGTATGCAGCAACTGCAAGCGGCGGAAGTCATGGGCGTATCTCGTCAAACGTTAGCCAACCTGGTTAAACGCGCCCGCGCCAAAACCACCGCCTGCCTCGTAGAAGGCAAAGCACTGGTGTTTGAGTCAGAAGAGTAATTCGACATGAGCCGTCGTTACGTCAGCACTATTAAGCCCAATCTTCAAGTTTCAGTCCTTCAACACGCTGAAACTCCCTCGTATTGTTTGTGACTAGCACACAACCAGTCGCAATGGCGTGACCGGCAATCGCGGTGTCGTTTCCGCCAATAGGGGTACCTTTATTCATTAGGTTGCGCTTAACTGCAGTTGTCGCGTCAACGGCGGCTTTATCCCAAGGTAAAATCTCATCGATTCGCTGAAGAAAAGCATCAACAAGCACGGCATGTTTTGGTGATGCTTTTTTTCCTAACAACCCGTATTGCATTTCTTGATAGGTAATGGCTGAGATAACAATGCGATGTTGATTGCCGACAACAGTGTGAAGCTTTTTCAACACCGGTTTGGGTTGCTCTCTCATAATGAATGAACAAATACATGTATCAAGCATGTAGTTGATTTTATTAGTCAAAGTTGAACCGCCCCTCGTCTTTGATCAGTTCCTCGCGATGGGTCATGAAATCACTATCAGCCTTTTCGATCTCGCCAAATGAGAGCCAACTTGGTCGAGCTGGGCGTAAGGTGATGACATCCCCCTCTTTATGAATTTCAAGCTCATTAACACCGTCAAACTCAAAATCCTTTGGCAAGCGTACCGCTTGGTTCTTGCCATTTTTAAAAATGGATATTGTTCTCATAGGGTCCTCGGTCGGCAGGCGTGTGCTTAATCTCTTTTCAGTATAATTTTTGCGCGGCATATGTCAAGCATATGCAATATTCTTTATCGCTTTTAATCTCATTTATTGCATATGCCAAAAATAAAGCGTATTTTTGGCATATGCTATTTATATAAAGAGAGAACGGAAGATGACAATTGCTATTGCGATGAACCAAAACCGCCCTGCGGGACATTTTATGAAGGCCGAGCACTTTGCGCTGTTTGACGACGATGGCCAAGCACTCGTTCAGTTCGCCAATCCACGTGTAACAGAAGGTTGCGGTGCCAAAAACGCCTTGATAGCGATGCTGAAAGCTAACCAAGTAACGCGTGTGGTGACACGCCATATTGGCGAGCATGCGTTAGCGGGATTACTTGATGCTGGCTTACATGTTTATCAGTTAACCAATGGTCGTCTAAATCCCACTCAGTGGTTATCGCCTGCGTACTGGCAACCGCTTACGGATGCGAGTCAAGGACGACCGGCGTTGCAGCGAATGAAGCAGCAATCCCAACTTCGGAAAGGAGCGTGTCGTGCTGATCGAATGTGCGGGTGTGGTTCTAAACGAAGTGGGTTAGGTTCTGAGCATCGCGGATGTGGTAATAGGCAAGGTAAAGGTAAAAGCGGTCACGCCAGTGGACAGGGTTGCGGTTGCCATGACTGAATTACGTGTGATGCCGCCACGGTCGCATCATCAGTGTGTAGCTTGCAGTGACAATGGGCTGTTTAATCTTAGAT
>NZ_MUFL01000105.1:0-9107 GCF_001995355.1 Salinivibrio sp. PR919
TTAGTACATTACCTAAAGCACGGTAGAAATGAGGGTCGCATTATTAAATCAGTATCTTTGGAGGAAAAACAATGAAATATGAAGAGCAACTTAAAGTTGTCAAAGAATCTAAACGCGTTCACCCCAAATGGTATCGAGCACAATACCCTGATGTAGAAGCTATTGGTTTGCACCCTTTTCGGCATTATTTAAAGTATGGCGCGGATATGGGGCGTAATCCAGGTAAAAACTTCGATACTAAGTTTTATGTTGATTGTTACCCAGAAGTTAAAGAGTCTCAACTTAATCCGGTAGTATATTATCATTTATATGGTAAAGAACGCGGACATTTGACCTCCCTCGATAATTCTAAGAAATGGGCAAAAAAATCCATTAATAAAATAAAAAGAAAGCTTTATGTATTAGGGTTTGTCGAGCGAGCGGTAGAGGAGCTTGAAGAACTGTCGCTATCTAAAAATAGCGTAGTGCGTGAGTATGCTTTACGAGAGCTAGCAATTTATTACTCTAAATCTGGTGRTAATGCTTTGTTAAGAAAAGCGAATGATATCTTTAACGCGCTATCACTCCGATTTTTTGATAAACAAGAAAAAAATAAGATTGATGTTATTCGGTTAGTGAACGGATACAAAGTAGAAGACCATTCTATAAAAGACATTGTTGAGCAAGGCCAAGGATACCTAGAGAATGATGTTCTTCTAGCACTCAGTAATTTTGAAAACAAAGAAACTAAAAAGTTAGCCTACATTAATAAGGTTTTAGCACGGTATAATATAAAACCCATCTCACTGATTGATTCTGATTGTAATCTATACGATCGCTTGTCGGTTGAAGATACCACTAAGGTCCACAAAGAAGAAAAAGTCACCGTATTAATAGCTTCATTTAATGCTAGCGAAACATTACCCACCACGCTACGTTCTTTACAGCAGCAAAGCTATACTAACTTAGAAATTCTAGTGTTAGATGACTGCAGTACTGACAATACAGCACAGGTCGTAGCGCAATTTTCGAAGCTAGACGCCCGAATTAAACTTGTTACTATGCCAGAAAACGGTGGCGCATATGTGGCAAGAAATTATGGGCTGGATATGGCGACCGGTGATTTTGTCACTATTCATGATGCAGATGACTGGTCTCATCCAGACAAAATTAGAACTCAGGTAGAGTATTTGTTAGACAATGCAGAGGTAATTGGTTGTACCTCGCAGCAAGCACGCGCCAACAATACACTAGAGTTTACGCGTTGGAGTGACAATGGCGTATTTATTATTACCAATACATCTTCGTTTATGTTTCGTAGACAGCCAGTTAAAGAAACGCTCGGTTATTGGGATACAGTTCGCTTTGGGGCAGACAATGAATTAGTACGAAGAATTAAAAAAGTGTTTGGCGATGAAAGTGTGGTTCATATTGACACTGGGCCTTTATCATTCCAGCGTGACTCTGATTCATCCGTAGTAGCCCACGAATTTTTTGGCATAAACGGTCAGCCATTTGGTGTGCGCAAAGAGTATTTAGAAGCTCAACAGTATTATCATGAAAACGCTGAACAGTTAAAGTATACGGGTGAGAGAGAGAAGGGATTGTTTGCGGCACCAAGTAATATGCGTGGGAGAGCAACCCTTGCCGTAGGTGATAGTGAACATTTTGACGTAATCATTGCTTCTGATTTTAGAATGATAGGTGGCAGTACATTATCTAATGCGGAAGAAATAAAGGCACACAAACGAGCAGGTTTAAAAACTGGGCTTATTCAAATGTACCGTTATGATTTAGATGCTAGCCCTACCCGAGTGATGTTACCCGAGATACGCAGTCAGGTCGACGGTGAGCAAGTTAAAGTACTTTGTTATGGTGATAAAGCTTCTTGTGATAAACTAATTTTACGTTATCCACCAATTTTGCAATATTATCAAAAGTATATTCCTGAGATTAAGGCCAAAGATATTCATGTTATTGTCAACCAGCCACCTATGAGTGACTATACGGAAAATGGAGTATTACGCTACCGCTTAGAGGATTGTGAACGAAATATCGCGAGAATGTTCAATGGAAAAGCAACCTGGTATCCAATTGGCCCGTTAGTAAGGGATGCTTTGTTAAATTATCATGCTGATGAACTCCCTTATATAGAATTATCCGAAAAGGACTGGAATAATATTATTGATATTGATGGTTGGAAGCGTGATACTTATCAACCTCAAGGTAAGCTAAAAATTGGTCGTCATTCTCGTGATCATTTTGTTAAATGGCCGGGTGATAAAGAAACCATATTGGCGGCTTACCCCGACCAAGACGATATTGAGGTTCATGTATTAGGTGGTGTGAAGGCGCCAAGTGAAGTATTAGGCTACACACCAAATAATTGGCATGTTCACGAATTTGGTAGCATCCATCCGAAAGATTTTTTGAAAGATATTGACGTTTATCTATATTATGCGCACCCAGATTGGGTGGAAGCATTTGGCCGAGTAATTATTGAAGCAATGGCGGTTGGGGTGCCTGTTATCCTACCTGAAGTTTATAAACCACTCTTTAAAGAGGCGGCATTATATGCCGATGAATACTCAGCGGTTGAAATAGCCCAGCAGTTAGTCGCAGATCCTATTGCCTATCAAAAACAGGTAGAAATTGCATTAGAATATGCAAATAAAAAATTTAGTTATCAAACTCATATTAATCGTGTAAATAAGAGGTGTTAATCCATGGGAGAAGTATTAAATATACCTAAGCAATCAGGTAAGGTCGGTGCAACTCAGCTGTCAAGCATAGAATTAGTTGAGTTTGATGCAAAAAACTTTCCAGTACACAAGAAAATTCGTGGGAAGTTTGAGCATGAATCTTTTCAATATGATTTTTACTGGGCTCCTAAAGAAAATGCAGATCGTATTTTTGTGCTGTTCTCCGGTAATGCAATGCGGGATCAGAATGACCCGCCTGTTTTTCAGCGCTGGTCATGGTCTGAGTATTTTCCAGGGCATTGTCTCTATATTTCTGACCCTACAATACGTTTAGATGATAAGTTAGGTCTTGCATGGTATTCGGGAAATGAATCTTATGATCCATTTCCTACGTTACTCAATCTAATTAAAGACATAGCTAAATTGGCAGAGGTCGATTTAACTAGGGTAACAACGTATGGTTCGAGTGGCGGTGGCTTCGCCGCAATGCGGCTTGGAATTATGGAGCCCAAGCTTTCTGTTGTTACTATCAACCCACAAGTAGAAATTACTAAGTATCGCTTTAAAAGTGGATTAGGTAAGTACTTACGGTTATGCTGGGGAAATATCACACCAGAAGAAGCCTTTACTAAAAATCCTCAACGAATGAGTAATATTGAACTTGCAAAGTTTAATGATGTTTCGTTAGTGAAAAGTAGGATTGTATATATCCAAAATACATTGGATGACCATCATTTTGATATACACCTAGATATGTTTTGTAAACATGTTGATATAGATAAAAAAGAATATCAGAGTGATGGGTTAAATATTATTCTATTCGAGCATGAAGGAGGGCATGGGAAAGCAGAAACTCCCGAGTGTTTCACAAAGGCAATGAATATTATCGAGAACTGGAATTAAAAAATGAATAAAATTAAAATTGCCGTGGCTGGCACTGGTTATGTTGGCTTATCGAATGCAATGCTATTGGCTCAGCATCATCAAGTAATGGCGTTAGATATTGATGCCCGTAAAGTCGATTTGTTAAACGACAAAATGTCACCGATTGAAGATAAAGAAATTAGTGACTTTTTAGCCCACAAAGCATTAGATTTTCGCGCCACGCTGGATAAACAAGAAGCGTATCAAGATGCTCAGTTTGTCATTATTTCCACGCCGACCGATTATGATCCGAAAACCAACTACTTTAACACCAGCTCGGTTGAGGCGGTGATTCAAGACGTATTGGCGATTAACCCTGATGCCGTGATGGTTATTAAATCAACGGTGCCAGTGGGTTACACTGCGGCGGTGCGTAAAAAGTTTGCCACTGAGAATATTATCTTCTCGCCAGAATTTTTACGCGAAGGGAAAGCGCTGTACGATAACCTCCATCCATCGCGCATTATTGTCGGTGAACGCAGCGAGCGTGCGGAGCGATTCGCTAGCTTGTTAAAAGAGGGCGCGATTAAACAAGACGTGGAAGTGCTATTTACTGATAGCACTGAAGCGGAAGCAATTAAGCTGTTTTCGAACACCTACCTAGCGATGCGCGTGGCCTACTTCAACGAGCTAGATACGTATGCCGCAACGCATGGTCTAGATGCCAAGCAAATAATCCAAGGCGTTGGTTTAGACCCACGTATTGGCAACCATTATAACAACCCGAGTTTTGGTTACGGTGGCTATTGCTTACCTAAAGATACTAAGCAACTATTGGCTAATTACCAAGATGTGCCTAACAACCTGATTCAGGCGATTGTTGAAGCAAATCGGACGCGCAAAGACTTTGTTGCCGATTCAATTGTCGCGCGAGAGCCGAAAGTGGTCGGTATTTACCGTTTGGTGATGAAATCTGGGTCGGATAATTTCCGCGCATCGGCGATTCAAGGCATTATGAAACGTGTTAAAGCCAAAGGGATTGAAGTGGTGGTGTATGAGCCAGAGCTTAAAGAAGAGCACTTCTTTAATAGCCGGGTAATGACCGATCTCAACGAGTTTAAACAACTGGCCGATGTGATTGTCTCTAACCGCTTTGACTCGGTGCTAGAAGACGTTGCCGATAAAGTATATACCCGTGACTTATTTGGCAATGATTAATTCACGCGTAAATGTGGTAATTTACCCTCAAGTTATCGTTTAGAACAGGCATCAAATCTCTATCCTCAGATGGTGATAGGGCCGCTATGCTGTTCCTTTCGCCTCCTTGTCTTGTGAACGTCAAATATCATCTTGTTTAGGATGAATAGTTGATAAGATTGTTCCAACGTGCAAGGAGGCTTTTCATCTAAGAGGATACGTGATGTTTCGTGATTTCAAATTAACSTTTCCTCCAGTGYGTCTGGAGTATGTTAAACAAGCTTACGCAAGCCATCAGGTCATTCTTGAGTATGGTTCCGGTGGGTCAACATTACTGGGTGCCGAGCAAGGTAGCACGGTTGTCACAACTGAAACCGATGCTAAGTGGCTGGTTGAGTTGATGGGCGCTTATCAAGAGCGAAGCTTACCCGGCAAGCTGATTCCGATTTACGCAGATATTGGTCCAACCAAAGCTTGGGGACGCCCCGTCGATGATAGTGAATTCAGGCGTTGGCCTGATTACCCTCAACGTGCGTGGGATTATTTGCAGGAGCATAAGCTTCATCCTGATTTGATTTTGATTGATGGTCGATTTCGCGTCGCAAGCTTTTTAACTGCGTGTATCAATATACGCAAGCCCGCCTTGGTTTTATTCGATGATTACGTTGAACGTGATTATTATCATGTCGTGGAAGAGTTATATAAACCCGTTGAGATTATCGATGATCGTATGGCCGTTTTTGAAATAAAGCCGAAGCGGATCAATCAGCGTTTTATTGTTAAAAATATTGATTATTTTATCGATCCTCGATAAGTTTTATCGCCTTACACGTCTTTATTGTTTTACAGCGAGTCGATTTATTATAACGCTAGCGACTCGCTTTTTATTTGTCAGTTCTAGGAGAGTCCTTTCATGATTAAAAAATGTTTGTTCCCTGCCGCTGGTTATGGCACGCGCTTTTTACCGGCAACAAAATCTATGCCAAAAGAAATGATGCCGGTGGTGAACAAGCCGTTGATTGAGTATGGCGTAGATGAAGCCATTCAAGCCGGTATGAACGATATGTGTGTGGTTACTGGCCGTGGCAAACAGGCGTTGATGGACCATTTTGATAAGAACTATGAGTTAGAACATCAAATTCAAGGCACCAGTAAAGAGGCCCTGCTAGATGATATTCGTGGTTTGATTGACTCCGCGAATTTTACCTTTATTCGTCAACGTGAAATGAAAGGCCTTGGCCATGCCATTTTGACTGGCCGTCCTTTGATTGGTGATGAACCTTTTGCAGTCGTGTTAGCCGATGATTTGTGCGTGAATGAGCAACAAGGCGTATTGGCACAAATGGTGGCTTTGTATAACCAGTTCCGTTGCACCATTGTCGCTGTACAAGAGGTGCCAGAGGACCAAGCGCATAAATATGGTGTGATTTCAGGGCAAGCGATTARAGATGATTTGTTCCGGGTTGATGATATGGTTGAAAAACCAGAGCCCGGCACGGCGCCGAGTAACCTCGCTATTATTGGCCGTTATATACTTACCCCTGATATTTTTGAATTAATTGAGCAAACCGAGCCAGGCAAGGGCGGCGAAATTCAAATTACCGATGCGCTGCTTAAGCAGGCTCAAGCAGGGTGTGTGCTGGCTTACAAATTTA
The DNA here is from genome assembly GCF_001995355.1 of Salinivibrio sp. PR919. NCBI lineage: Bacteria > Pseudomonadati > Pseudomonadota > Gammaproteobacteria > Vibrionales > Vibrionaceae > Salinivibrio > Salinivibrio sp. PR919. The sequence goes on from NZ_MUFL01000105.1 coordinate 6,398, forward strand.
AAGGCGAGCGTTTTGATTGTGGTAGTGTTGAAGGGTATATTGATGCCACAAACTACTGTTTTGAGCAGGTGTATAAAAAAGATCATAATACGCCTATCTCACAGCAGCCTACCGTGAAGGTGGCACAAGGTGCACCAGAAACAGAAGCAGAAACAGCCTAGCTGATCAGTATGGTGCGCTGCCTAGGGTTGGGGCGCACCATCATTTGCTTTAGCTTATTGGGCTGTTGCCGTGTTCGATTAACGTGCAACGAAAGTTGCGCCCCAACATAGTGTTAATTCTATGCAGTATCAAACCTTTCCCGGTGTTAAGGGAGGGTCTAAATCATTAGACAAGTTAGCCGCGCTTCGATTACCTGATTTACACGCGAAACGATTTTTAGATGTTGGGTGTAATGAAGGTTTTTTTTGTGGTTATGCGCTTTTTGAAGGCGCAAAAAGTGTGATAGGGATCGATCAATCACAAGAAGCGATTGGAAGGGCATCGTTGCGGTTTCCTGAGGGAAAATTCTTGTGCCAGTCTTGGCAAACATTGCCCGAAGGTCCTTTCGATGTGATCACCTTTTTGTCTGCGTTACATTATGCAGACGATCAAGAGGCTTTGATCCATCAAATAATGCAACAGCTTGACCCCCAAGGGGTTTTGGTGCTTGAAATTAGTATTGCTCCCGGAAATAAGGATGCGTTTATACCGGTAAAACGCGCGATCGATGAGCGTTTATTTCCTACCCGAGTGAAGCTTGGCAGCATGCTTAAAGACTATGCGTGGAAAGTGGTCGGTCATAGCGTCAAGCAAGCCGGTGATCCATTACAACGTTATGTGGTGCATGTACGAAAATGTCGCCCTTATGCGTATTTGCTGATGGATAAACCCGGTACGGGTAAAAGCACCGTCGCGCGCCGTTTATTTGAGCAAACTGACATTAAGACGTTATCGGGCGATCAATGCTATTACCGTATTAAACAGAAAAAAATCACGTGCAGCCCCGCCATACAAGCGATTGTTGATGAGCTCTACACCTCGGCAACAATTGATAAAGTGACGAAAAAAATCTTCGAGCAAGGTTTGCATCAAGAGCTTGTGGCGATGTGGAGAGAGCAAGCCGGTTTTACAGACGTTGCGTTGGACTCCTTTGTTCCTGAGTCGTATCGCGCAGACATTGCTCAGGCATTTTTTGATAGCGGCTATTTTCCGGTAGAACTGCAGTGGCCACAGGCGCACGCATTGGGGGTGCCAGCTCGTACTCCCGAACGTGCCAGTGCGTATGCCAAGCATTTGGCAAAAAACTCGCTGAGTGAGCAGGCAAAGTGTGTACGCGTAACGCGCCAGTTGCCTGAACAATGGCGTGATCGTGTGTGTTTTCATTTAGACTCGCCCGTGAATAATCAGCTCATTGTTGAAGAGAATACATTGCGGCTGTCCGGCTGGGCCGGTTGGCTGGATGAAACGGAAAGCCCATTGCAGTTAGTGGTCAGCCAAGGAACAAAACGTGAAACCTTTGCGTTTGCACGCGAGCGAAAAGATGTACTCGCGACCTTGTTCCCGGATAAAAACTATCCGTCAGCGTATTGGCAGCAATCGCCGTGCGGCTTTAGTGTGAGATATCAGTTAGATGAACAAAGCGATGCGCCTGTGCAGTTGTCGTTACAGACCGATGCGCACTGTGTGCCTATCGCGAGTGTTCAACTGACAGTGTCAAATGGCGAGCCGCTTTCATCGACGAGTTATCAACAGCGCGCTAAACGCTGGCTAAAACGTTGTCTTACTCATGGTTGATGTATTGTTATGAGTCGTTCTTTTCTTGTACGCGCCAAGCATCGCTTGGCGCTTTTTTTTGGTTCGTCGTCTGGGATGGCGTCGTCTAGTGTGGCGCGTTCGGATACCTTTGATGCAGCGCTTACCACAGTGCTTGGTTCTCCTTATTTTGATCTCAGTTGGTACAAAAAGGCGCAGCAGCTACCTTGTGATTTAAGCGATAAGGCCTGTGCTGAACACTATATAGAGCATGCCACGCRGGGAGCAGACCCCGGGCCGACGTTTTCATCTCAGTTTTACTTGGCGATGTATCCAGATGTTGCGCAGGCCGGTATCAATCCGTTGTTGCACTATAGTTACCACGGCTGCCATGAAGGGCGATTGGTTAACCAACAGCAGTGGGAAGAAACGTATCAGCTTAAACAGGTCAGAGATGCGCTTTGGGGAGGCTTTTCGCAGACTGCACTCGCTCAGTTGACGAGTTGGGCAAAGCCTTCAACGACGTCGAGGCGGTTGGCTTTTTACAGTTACTACGAGTTGGCGCGATGGGCTTTTTTCCATCAACAGTGGTGTGCCTATCGCACATACTCAGCATCTTTGTTGCCGCTTGCAGACGACTACCATGAGCGAAAAGCGGCGATACTGTTACATGCCTTCGCGCACTATCGTTGTGATGGGGTGGCAGCAATGCACGACGTATTGGCGCCATTTTTAGCGCAATGGCAGCAAGACGCTGATTTTATGTTGGCGTGGGCGAATGCTCACAGTGAGGATCAGCAACGTTTATCCATGCTTAATCACGTCTTTGAACGCCATGAGTTTGCGCCCATCAAAACATTCAATAGCGACGATTGTCTACTGCTCCGCAATGTGACGACCTCACCGACAACACCGGTCGAGGGCCCGTTAGTGACGGTGATTATCCCCGTTTATAATGCGGAAGATAGCATTGATA
>NZ_MUFL01000106.1:0-8775 GCF_001995355.1 Salinivibrio sp. PR919
GTGTTGGCCATTATGGATGGCGCGCCGTTGTGATGACGGCCATCACCAATTGGTCATTCGCTCGGTTAGGCAATTAATTGGTATTTGCCTAAACCAAACGTGGTTTTGCCACCGATATGTAAGGCTTGGCCGAGGGTTAACAGCGGGATCACGTGGGCAATGTCGCCGCAAAAACTCACTTGGCCTTTAATGCCGCCAAATGGGACAAACTCCTTATTCTTGTGTGAAAACCTTTGCCAGTCTTCAAAGTAACAATCGCTACTGACTTGATGCGGGCCAATGCGCGGTTGATATTGGTAAAGGGCATCAAATAGGCGTTGGTCGTCGTTTACCCAGAACCGACTTAGTAGCACCAAGCGGCGTAAGATCTGCTGCACCCACTCCCCCAGATCAGGCAGCGATTGATGGCATACCTTGCCGTTTCGCTTTAAGCGTGTGGGGGTTAAGCAGGTGATGGCCAGCTCTTTTTCCGCAGTGTCTAATTGACTGACTGGCGCCACCGCCAGCCAGTCGGCCAACGACAGGGGAACGACCCCCGAACGCAGCCCGGTGGGGGTCATGGATGCCACGCTTAACACACGAAATGGGGTACGCTGTGGCCCCATACCCAAGGATTCGCCCTGTTTTAATGCTTTAAACAGGGCATCCACCAATTGTGTGGCATGGCCAAACAGGGTGATGTCAAAGTGATACAACTCCCCTTTGCGCCAATGGGTTTTGTGATCCTCATTGGGACAAATAACATAGGGTTTGGGTTGTTGGTTGTCATGATTGCCGTAACAGACAAAAAAGGCATGCTCGTCGGCGCGTTGGAGTGCATGCCCAAACCATCCATGCAGCATCGAGCCTTTAAACGCCGGTAGCACCGCATCTTCATGAAGCTGAATGGTGATGTTTAGTTTTAACAGGGTGAACGTCTCGGTTAGCGCTGCCCATGCAGGTGTTATCATGGTTGATCTCACTTATATTTCGTTTCTAGTTCTGCCAGTTTGTCTTTGCGTGCAGCCAATTTGGGTTTGTTCTTTTTATTCTTAGCCAGATCCAAATAAGCAGACTTGGACGTGTCTCGACAGAGCGCGAGCAGCGAGGGAACAAAGCCATAGTGGTGGGGATCGGCTAAGCAGGCATCGAGCAGATCGTCCATGGCTTGCACATAGTCGCGCCGTCTGTCTTGAGAGGCGCGAACTTCTGGCAAGGCTAAGTCGTGCTCGAGTTGCATAAACTGTTGTTCCAGCGGTGAAAGCTGGGCAAACGCACTCGCTTTGCGCTCGGCTTCGGCTTGTTCGTCGGCTGTCGCCCAAAGTTGTTGCTCGCGGTCAGTGAGCGGAAGTTGGCTGACCAAATCCGCCAGTCGCCCTTGACCAAAATTTTTGTAGTCACCGGGCGCGGGTTTGGGCTGGTCACTTTTTCTAGGTAGATGGGCGCCACCGTGATACCAATCGGGCAACACATCTTTGCTGTGACCTTGCAGCGCTTGCTGATAGCTCATGCCAGCGGCACCTTTGGACTCAAGCGGCATATAGGTGAGGTTTTTATCTTGGTTATCCGCCAGATCGCCAAACGCAAACAGATGACGGACTTGTGGGCTGTGTTGCCAGTTGTTCTCGCCTTCGTGACTCGCTTGATAGACGTGATTCATGTGCGCCACAAATTMGTCAACCGCTTGCTCGATGGTGAGTGGATCACCGTCGTCTGTTTGGTTGGGCCGGGCWTCGAGGGTGCAGTCAGTGAATGAGACCGCCCCAGCGCCAAGGGGCTTGCCATGACCCAAGCTATGATAAAAAACCTTGCCCTCTGGATCTTTAAATTGCAGTGCCCATAATAGCGCGCCGATTTCTTGTCTTTTTAGGTTATGAAAGACAATCTTGCCGGCAAATTGACTATCCGGTGCCAGCAGCTCTAACTGCGATTGGACATCACGCTTGTCCTTCAGGTTGTCGGGCAAGCTGGTATGATTAAATTGGGCTTGCGTGGGGTAGCGCTTCCATCCCTTGGGGATGGCTCCTTTTTGGTAATGAGTAAGGGTACGGGTTGTGGGGGTTTCCCCCGTATGTTGCTCAATATAATTGGGTAGAAAGCTGGCTTTTGGCGCGCCAAGAATGACTGGATTAGAGTGACTGAAGCCCTGATTGAGGCTGCAGGTGGCATCAGCAAAATAAACGCGACTTTTGAGTGAAAAGCCTTGTTCACGCAAGGTGCCGAATAGTAATTCTGGCAGATCAAAAATAGCGTCTGATTCACTCAGTGGCTGGGCGCTCTTCACTGTCTGCTTGATCGACTGTGGGTACAGTTTGCGCGGCATCTTGGCAAACCCCAGCGCGACAATCTTACCGGCTTGCTCACGCGCGAATACCGGTATGCCGAATGTGGGGTGAGGGTGGTTTTTTAAGTAATCCACTAGCGCTTGGTCATGACTGTTAAACAGCTTGGTGACGAGCTGTTGGGCCTCTTCTCGAGGGAGGTCGGTATTTTCTTGTGCCTCGTTATAAAAGAGGTAACTAAAGTTTAAGCGCTTGTCTTGATACTCTTTACGGCCGGGGCGAAATCCTGAGAAAACAGGAATACCCTGTTGTTCGCCTTGGCCAAGGTCCGTTGCACACTCCACTTTAACCGGCTTTCCTTTCGTTCCCTCCATGGTTTGTTCACCGAGCCTAAATGGCACTGCCGGTTGAGTTAAGGAATAAGCGCGATATTTGTCTGGGACCGCGTCTTTGTTCTTGATATTGATGTGGGCGTATCGATTGAGATCGGCATGAAAGAGCACGGTGTGCTCTGCCTTTTTAAACTGCCAACGCTTTGCATCAGGATCAAATTTGATCCAATAGGCTTGGGCGTTTGTGTCGTGGATCTCTTGCGCATACTCAGTTTTTCCTGTCGAAATATCACGATATGACAGGTGTTGATCGTCAACTTGACGCATTTTAGCAAAGGTGGCGATGTCGAGGTGGTTGCGCAGCATACCTTTAAGGCTGGAGCCTGGAATAACAGGGTTGCCTTCGGGATCTCGCTGCCATTTTACTTGTGCGGGCTTGTCTGTGGTTTGTTGGCCGCCAACACACAGGGCGGTGCGATTCGAGAGTGTGTAATGAATCGCCCCCGAATAGCCCTCTTTAAAGGGCACATCATGGCTGACTAAATGCGCCCATTCAGGCATGTAAACCCAGCGAGACAAGGGAGCAAAATGATAAGGCGCATGAACTTCAGTCATATTATTTCTCCTCTTTTGGGGCAAAGCCGATAAATTGCTGGGCAAGCGGGATCCAGCGACCTTGTTGCACGTGGTCGGTTTGTTGCTGGTACCAAAGGCGGTATTGTACATATTGATGGTCGCCCAGTCGGACATCACCAATCAGTGAAACGTGTTGATAAACCATACTGACTGTATGAGAGGCATCGGATGCTTGGTGCGTCATTGCACACACACTGTAGCGATTTGGACCCACCAATCGGACTTGTAGGCTATCGTTATCATGGCAATATTCCGCTTCGATAAGATCGTCGCGCGAGGGTATCTGTGTGGTTGAGGTAACGCTATCTCTATACATCACCCAACCTTGTTGGGGCGAAAAAGCGTGAATTTGAGAGCAAACGTCATCAAAACTGAGCATGCTTTGTGCGATGTGCAAAACACCTGCATGTAAACGTGGTAACGTGACGCCGAGCTTTGTGTTATCCACGTCGGATTGCTGCTGGAGGGTGTGGTATTGGGGTAAACTCATTGCGCGTGCTCCGTAGCAAGGTTGTCAGTGTCTAATGCTGCCCAGTTAACGATCCATTCAGCATCTGTTTGTGGCATGACAAGGCTGGTCCCGCGGCCACTGCCCGCGCCCATGGGCAATAATCCTTGGCGCAGATCCTCGATGGTATCTGCTAAGGCGGCTTGCAGCGTCGAGGAGAGGCGTGTGTTTTGGCTCACCCAAATATTGAGGGTAAATTTAGGCTGATACAGTAATTCTTCGCTGAATAAGCCGCCTTGTTGCACCCCACCAGTAAAGCGGTCGATCCGGTTGTGGGTGCGTACTGTGGTGCGGTAATCCGTCACGTCGGCATCGTCAATAAAGAGGTGGCCGGCAATGCCTTCCCCTTGTGAACTGGTGGCGGCGCCAAACAGTGATGACAATGCATCTGGGCGCACTTGCCATTCGGCGTGAATCATAGTGTCGCGATCCTCAGCCCAATCGGCCTGATGGCGACGCACGTGATAGGCCAGACGGTGGGCGAGAATGCCTTTGATGCTGCTGCCACATAAAATCGGCCGTGGCTCGGAGAATGCGCCGTGGTTGGCTTGCCAATGAATCTCGGGTTCACTGTATGTTTTGATCCCAATGTCATTGCCGGTGTCGTGATCGCCGAGCCGCGTGGTTCCAGAACCACAACGCCAGTTGTCAACGGCTTGTAATGGCAGTGAGGCGAGGCGTCTTTGATGGCGATCGTCTGCAGGCGTAAGCGGCTGTGTGCTGGTGTTCTCACTATGCAAAAACTGTTGTAATGCCTGGCCGGCACTCGGGCCTTGCATTAAATCAAACGATGTTTGCTCACAGGCGATCACCTTGATTTGCCCAAGACCATTGCGGCTGCTGGCTCCTAATGTGAAGTGACGATCGGCCCACAATGCTAGCAGTGCCTGCCACTGTTGTTGCTCGTGTTCGCTCATCTCGTCACTGTGCCATTGCAGGGTGACACTAAAACGCACGCCTTTGGGTAAGAGGATTTGGTCAAACTTTCCGGTTTCTTTTGCCGCGCCTCGGTCGTTTACCGCGACGCGCTCACGGTGGTGCGGGCGCGCCAGTGCCAAGCGACTCAGAATCGGATCGTGGGCGATGTCTTGTGCAGGCATAAGCGGTGACACCGGGCGATTTTGGCTATCGTGAACAATGCCGTGAGAAATGGTCAGTCGTGACGCGCCCTCTGTGGTGCCAAACCATGACGCTAATGGAAGTCCGTCGTCGGCGAGTCGTTGGTGGGCGAGATGGCGCCAAACACCGGCAATCGCACTCGCCGGGATATACGGCAAGCCATTTGCCTCGCGCGCAAGTTGGGTATCAAACCCTTCTTCTCTGTGACCTGAATTGATCGCCATCGGGCTTTGGGTTTCGAGGATGAGCTTAGTGACATGAATATGGCTCATTGTTTAACCTCCGAATCGTGCGCGTGGGTAATGAGACTAAAGCCGATTTGTTGACTGGCTTGTTTTAGGCTTGTATAGCGCGAGAAGTCATAGCGAGTGATCTGGCTGACAAGCATCAATACCGTGGCGGCATCGTGATCGACCAGCACTTGCTCAAGCCAAGCTGCAAATGTGATTGGTTTATCCCCGTCACTCCAGGTGATGCCCCAGCCGAATTCGTCATTGTTGGCCTTACAGATACCCGTGCTGATATCAAAAAGCGCTTGGCGCCAATCTGGATTGTTGTGTTTTAGTTCATCATGGATCCGGCGCCATTGGGTCGATGAGGGACCCGCGGAGTCGCGAGGCATAATATTATGGTATTGGCGAGCCTTGTCGTAGGCTTGCCCAACCTGCTTGATTAACAGGCTAACGCGCTGTTTCTGATCGTTGGTACATTCGTCATGCGCAATTTGGCTGGCCACCCAGTGTGTTAGCGCAGAGTGCGGCTGTGCATCGGAAGGTTGCTGTGTTTTTGTCGGCACAGTAAACCGCTGGTAGAGGTCATCATCAGCCAATGTGGCTTGGGTGGCCCAAGCCGGATTGATCATGATCCAACCCAGCCCTTGGTGTTGATTGATGCCTAGTCCCTGATGCTGTAGGTCCAGCAAGTCTTGCTGCGATAGCGGAGTCTCTAAATCATAAACCAGAACCGAGCCTTTATTAATCACACATTGTTCGGAGTCGTAACCTTGTCGTTTTTGGTTAAAGCGCGTCACGCTGTCTGCGCGAATAAAGCTTTTTGACGGATTAAGTGTACCTTTGGCGTGTGGGACCAGTTGTTCAAGCGCTGGCACGTAGGTGGGAAGGCCGCGCCAATCAATGCATTGGCAATCACTTAAGCACCACACCGTTAGCTGCTGTTCATCCATAGCCGGTTCGGGTTGGGCAGGGGGATCAATCAGTGCGATCTCAACGCGGCCAAACTCAGTGTTGCGCGAACGCCCCAGGGTTAATGGCATTTGCAGCTGCTTACGGATCGCTGACAAGTGCGCTTGGTTATCGGACTCAACCCAACCAACAAAGGTTTGTTTAGCCTCGATAAACGCATAGGTGTAGAGCGTTTGATCTTTGGCTTTGCCCGTATTGCGCTCAATGGCTGTTTTGGTGCTGATGCCTTTCGCCACTTCACCTATCTCACCAGATGCGGTGACATAGCCGGTCCGACACTGCTTATATTGCGTGTTGGCTGCGCGCTCGAAGTGCTGACTGGCTTGATTATATATCTCTGTTTTATTGAGCTGACCTTTAGTGAACGGTGTTTGATTTTTTTTGTAGTGCCAACTGGCCGGAATAGGAAGTGCCAACTGATGGTCGGCAACAGGAAAACAGGGCCCAAACTTGACCGAGCCGGTATGAAACATGTCCCATGATTCGGCCTTATTAAGGGATGGATAGAGGTTTGCTGCGATGGCACCAAGTATCGCACTGCCCGGAATATAATCGAGGCTTTCGTGGTTATGAGTGGTGGCAGTGGTTTGGCTCATCACGATGGGATCAACCGTGGTGAGTGAGTAATAGATACGCATGGGCTATGCTTCCTCCAATGAYACAGTCACTTGTCCTAAACCTCGATGCCGCTTTCCACCTAAGGCGGTGATTAGCGTGATGGCTTGATCTAACCAAGTTGTGAACCCTTGGTGGATTGTTTGCCCGTCGATCTGAGTGTGATAATGCGGGTGCTGCGTATTGAGGCGAACTTGGGCAACAAGCTGCATCGGTACCGCGACTTCCATACTTCTTAAGCTTGATGGCTTGGCGGTACCCGTTTCTTTATCGATAGCAGTGAATTGGTGCACACGGTATAGATATTTAGCGACATTGTTATCAATAAGATAGTGGCTTTCTTGGGCGGACAGCTGGCCACTGGATATTTGCAGCATACCTTGCTCGCTTACGCCATCACGCCCTTCACGGCCGAATAAAAGTGGAACAAGGTCTTGGCTAAACCATTGATTATCAGTGGCGAGTTGAAATGCCTCTTTCAAGAGACCTTTTATGGATTTACCAGGGAGATAAGGCAGCCCGGCACTGTCTTTCAGGCATAGTGCATCCGCGTATGCCCCAGCTTCTTTCCCGCTGCCTACGTGCCAGTCGCTGTGTAAATCGAATACCAGCCGATAGCTATCCATGCGTGACCTCCTTATCGTTTGTGTGCGAGTTTCCTTTCATCGGCTCGGCAAAGTGGTGCAATACCAGCAGATCATTAATGAGGCAGTATTGCTCTCCTGTTTGCTGATTGACCCAGTACCAGTTTTGGCGTTGATAACCATCGGGTGTGAGATTATCGAGCAGCTCTTCCAGCGCTTTCTTTTGATTCGTTGCAGCCAAACTTAAGCCACGATGATAAATGATGTCGGCTTCGTCGATATCGCCTTGGGCAATGGCGGTTGCCATTTGTCGCCAACGCGCGATTGAAACAGGCGGCATCGCGGTGTCGGCTTGCTCAGCGGATGCGGAATAAGCCACCAACCGTTTTAGTTTGCTAAGTTCGAAGGGCGCCTGCGCGAGCCTTGCGTGTGCCTGTGTCGATGAATCAACAAAATATGCCGTTTGACCCATTTGCATCCTGTCTCCGTGCACTAATGTGCGATCGGCAAGGATGTCGAAGCTGTCATTGGTGCTTTCTGATTGACGATGAAAGGCCAGTGCGGCCGGACCAATTGCGCCCTCGTCAACGACCGATTTTGTGCGTTTTTTGGCTTGCGCACATAGTGCCTCAACGAGCTGGTGAGAATGCGTAAATGGGTGACTGGCTTTTTGGTAGAGAATACCGCCACTGGCGGTTAAATAACGTTCATACTCTTTTGGGAAACCAAAGTCATCAAATAAGGGGCTAAGTTTATCCTTGGATGCATCCATAAACGCGTTACAAAAGCGTGTGCTGAACTCAAGGGCCAAGTTGGCACGGCAAAGTAAGGTAATATCATCACCCCCCAAGACAATGGGTCGCATGGGTATCATCTGTGTTGAATCTGATGAGCGGGTATCTTTTCGATAACAGGCTTTGTCGTAAATATATTGTGTGGCTGCTTTGGCCGCTACCGTGGTTGCTTGATTGAGCGCTCGTGAGAATTGGCGAAAGCCTTTGCGGAGTTCAGCATCGCTTTTGTTTTTGAGTGCATTTTTTAGTCGCATCAGCAGTATGCCCAATCCATTACCATCAATATGGATGAGGGAAATATCTTTGCTAGGATCACTGTCTGGTGCGCCGTGTTGTTCATCGTCGAAAAGAAAGTCTGTCTCAAGATCAAGCGGATAGTGAAGCGTTCCCTTGAGATCCTCGGGCGTGAATTTGTCTTGCAGTGCGGCTGCTTCACGCATATTCATGGATTGATAAGCCTGACGATGTAGGTCTGTATCGATATCGACTTCATTCAGACCATCATCTTCTCGTTGGGCCAGCGCTGACATACGAACACTGGGTCGGCCTGTTCTTGAAAAACGTTCAACCGGCGCGGTGGCGATCGGAAAAGATATGGCTGGTGTATTACGGTCGTTGGCCAGTTGCTGGTGGCCAAGGTCGAGGGCTTCCACCAGGGTCTCTGCTTCTGTGAGCGCATCGGTATATTCGAGCGATGGAAACATCTGTTGTAGGGTTAATGTCC
>NZ_MUFL01000107.1:0-8605 GCF_001995355.1 Salinivibrio sp. PR919
GCTTAGCACCGTCAGTATTACATGGGGTAGTGACATCTCTTCTATCCACAATTAGTCGTACAACAATAGGTCGGCCCGGAATGCGATAACCTTCTTTGGGTTATTTCGCCAAACTCAAGGCCTGCTCAAGGTCGGCAATGATGTCATCAATATGCTCAATGCCGACACAAAGACGGATCATTTCTGGTGTGACGCCGGCCGCGGCCTGCTCCTGCTCGTTTAACTGACGATGAGTGGTCGAAGCAGGATGACACGCGAGCGACTTGGCATCGCCAATGTTCACCAGACGTTTAAATAAATTCAGTGCATCGTAAAAGCGCACACCCTCATCAAAGCCACCTTTCAAGCCAAACGACAACAGTGACGCGGGCAATCCACCACGGATCAGCGTTTGGGCGCGAGAATAATGCGGATGCGTTTCAAGGCCGGCATAGTTCACCCACGCCACGGCAGGGTGATTGGCTAGGTAATCGGCCACGGCTTTGGCGTTCTCGCAATGGCGCTCCATACGCAGGCTCAAGGTTTCTAACCCCTGCATCAACATAAAAGCATTCATCGGCGAGAGGGCTGCGCCACTGTTACGCAGCGGTACCGTACGTGCGCGGGCAATAAATGCGGCTGGGCCAAAGGTCTCACTGTAAACCACGCCGTGATAGGCCGGCTCCGGTTGTGAGAATTGCGGGAAGCGGGCTTGATGTGCCACCCAGTCAAAGGTGCCGCCATCGACAATCATGCCGCCAAGGGTGGTGCCATGGCCGCCAATGTACTTGGTGAGTGAGTGCACCACGATATCGGCCCCATGCTCAATCGGTTTACACAAAACCGGTGTGGCCACGGTATTGTCGACCACCAACGGGACCCCATGCGCATGGGCAACCTTAGCTAAGCCTTCAATGTCGGCGATATTACCGGCCGGGTTACCAACCGACTCGCAATAGACTGCTTTGGTGTTGTCATCAATCAGCGCCTCAATCGCACTGGCGTCGTCACTCGCGGCAAAACGCACCTCAATGCCTTGCTCAGGGAGCATGTGGGCAAACAAGGTATAGGTGCCACCATAAAGCTGTGGTGTGGCGACGATGTTATCACCGGCCTTGGCGAGGGTTTGAATCGCATAGGTGATGGCRGCCGCRCCRGCACTGACRCAAAGCCCCGCRATACCGCCYTCTAGTGCCGCCACSCGTTGTTCCAACACGTCGTTGGTCGGGTTCATTATCCGTGAGTAGATATTGCCCGGCACATCAAGATTAAACAGGTCAGCACCATGTTGGGCATTGTCAAACTCGTAAGCGACGGTTTGATAAATGGGCGTTGCCACCGATTTGGTGGTGGGGTCGGTCTGGTAGCCGTGATGAATCGAGAGGGTTTCGTCTTTCATGGCAATTCCTTTGCGTTGTTGGGTCGCGTCAGTGCGACCTTCAATAGTAATAATATTATCAATGCAACAGCAAGCATTAGCTGCGGCTTTGCATAAAAAAGTCTGTGGTTAGGATTTCCTCAGCGTCGTCTGTGTGCCAAGACAAAAAAGCCGCACCCTAGGGTACGGCTCTACTATCAAGGATTAACCGGTATTGCGCAGCCCCGCGGCAATCCCCGCAATGGAAATCATCAAGGCATCGTCGAGTGACTGATCGCCTTGTTCCGATTGCCGTGTACGGTATAACAGCTCGGCTTGCAGCATATTGAGCGGCTCAACATAAATATTACGTAAGCGAATCGCTTCAGCGCCCCATGGGTTTTGCTCCATCAGGTTGTCGCTATTTTCCACTGCCAGCACAACCTGAATATCTTGGCGTAATTGCTCACGCAAGGATTCACCTAACGGCCAGAGGCTCTCATCGACCAAGCGCTGATCATAGTACTTGGCAATGTCTAAGTTGGTTTTGGTAAACACCATTTCTAGCATGCCAAGGCGGGTGGAGAAAAATGGCCATTCGCGGCACATTTCTTCCAGCTGGGCTTTATGGCCTTTTGCAATGGCGTGATCGATAGCTTGTCCCGCCCCCAGCCAAGCTGGCAGCAATAATCGGTTTTGACTCCAGGCGAAAATCCAAGGAATCGCCCGTAAGCTTTCCACACCACCGTTGGGGTTACGTTTGGACGGGCGCGATCCCAGTGGCAGTTTGCCTAATTCAAGCTCAGGGGTGGTGGAGCGGAAGTAAGGGACAAACTGCTCATGGCCGCGTACCACATCACGGTAGGCTTGGCAGGAGATGTCACTCAAGGTGTCCATCAGCTGACGCCACTCTTGTTTAGGCTCTGGTGGTGGCAGCAAGTTCGCTTCCAAAATGGCGCTGGTGTACAGGTTTAAGCTGTTGACGGCAACGTCGGGTAGCCCCAACTTAAAGCGGATCATCTCGCCTTGTTCGGTCACCCGCAAACCGCCTTTTAAGCTGCGCGGAGGTTGTGAGAGCAGAGCCGCATGCGCGGGTGCACCACCGCGACCTACGGTGCCACCACGACCGTGGAACAGTACCAAGTCGACGCCTTGGTCATCGCATAAATTGACTAGCGCTTCCATGGCGCGATATTGCGCCCAACCGGCGGCCATCACTCCAGCGTCTTTGGCGGAATCCGAGTAACCGATCATCACCATTTGGAAGTTCTGGGTAAAGCCTCGGTACCAATCAATGGCCAGCAGCTCACCAATCACTGCCTCGGCATTGTTCAGATCGTCCAAGGTTTCGAATAACGGGCACACGTCCATACGGAATGGACAACCGGCCTCTTGCAGCAATAGGTGGACAGCCAGCACGTCGGAAGCGGTGCGAGCCATCGAAATGACATAGGCGCCCAAGGCTTCACGCGGCTGCTCGGCAATCACTCGGCAAGTGTCGATCACCTCTTGGACGTCAGGCGACGGTGACCAATCACGTGGCAACAACGGACGCTTAGACGCCAGCTCGCGGGTTAAGAAGGCTTGCTTGTCTTGCTCGCTCCATTGGGCGTAATCGCCCATTCCCAAATAACGGGTTACTTCTGAGAGCACATCGGCATGGCGGGTACTTTCTTGACGAATATCGAGTTTGATCAGGTGCACGCCAAAACATTGCACGCAGCGAAGTAGGTCAAGCAACTTGCCGTCGGCAATAATGCCCATGCCACATTGATGGAGAGACTGGTAACACGCCAGTAATGGCTGCCACAATTGCTGAGTATCGGTCAGGATCCCTTGTGAGGAGACGCGTTCGCCTTTCAGTTTGGCGTCCAAATAGCTCAAGGTATGAGTTAGCTGGCTGCGCAAGGTTTTGAGGATAGCGCGATACGGTTCGTGCGCCTCGCCGGCCATCTCACGCACAGTGTCATCACACTGTGTCATTGACAGTTCACTGATCAAATCCTGCACATCGCGCAAATACAAATCCGCTGCTTTCCAGCGTGATAACAGCATCACTTCACGGGTAACCTCGCTGGTGACATAGGGGTTACCGTCGCGGTCGCCGCCCATCCACGAGGAAATTTGTACCGGTTTGGCATCAATGGGTAAGTTGATATCGAGATGGCTTTCAAGCTGCTGATCAAATTGGCGTAAAAACGCCGGTACTGCTTGCCACAGTGAATTTTCAATCACCGCGAAGCCCCATTTGGCTTCATCAAGTGGGGTAGGTCGCTCTTGGCGAATTACATCGGTGTGCCATGCTTGTGCAATCAACTGCTCAAGACGTTTCTCTGTTTTGGCACGCTCTGCCGCCCCCAAATGTTCACTGAGCTCTAACTTCGATAAGCACTTATTAATCTGCACCAAGTTATGAATGGTGGTACGGCGTGCGATTTCGGTCGGGTGAGCGGTCAGGACTAACTCAATTTTTAAATCGGCGATCGCTTGTTGCGCGTCATTGGCATCAATCTCACCTTGGCTGACACGGCGGAGTAAATCGTCGATAGCATCCGGGCTGCACTCCAACGCGTCGCATTGACGCGAGACGGTGTGATATTGCTCGGCGATATTAGTCAGATTCAAAAATTGGCTAAAGGCGCGGGCGACAGGAAGCAGTTGGTCAGCCGGCAAGTTTTGCAGCACGGTTTTCAGCTTAGCATGATCGTCCTGATTGCCAGCGGCAGCCGATTTTGAGAGCTGACGAATTTCCTCAACTTTTTCTAAGAGTGCTGGACCATGGGCATCTTGGATGGTGTTACCCAGCAGACGGCCAAGCATACTGACATTGCTTTTTAAGGCAGAGTACTTTTCGTTCATAGCGTATCCATTCTGTAACAAAGYTACATCCTACTGTGACTGTAAAGAACCAATCTAGCGAATATTGCGCGATCGGGTCAACTTAACCGCAAATTAGCGCGAAAACTGGCCTTCGGATTTGATGCTTATCATAGAGCCACCCCAAAAGCTGAAAAAAAGTTTCAGCTTTCAGGTTTGCCATCCTCCCGAGGGCTTCTCCGCGCCCGCCGTATCGCGACTTTCTCGTGAATAGCAGCAGTATTATTTGCATGGTTAGATGGAATTATTGCTCTAATATGAATGAATAGACATTAAAAATGATTTTTTACGCTTTTTGGGGTTGACGGCCAAACGGGAATGCGATAAAAAATAAACATTCACTTTTTATGAATAAAAATTTTTTTGAGAGTTGACCATGATGCCACTCGCTGCCAAACACAACGCCCTTTCTGCTCGACGACGCTAGCCTGCCTTGCGTGGCTATTGGCTACGCCCTCGATACTCTGCTGCCCCGCAGCACACCGTAAACACCCATAAAGAGAGACACCCATGACCCTTAACACCATTATTGTCGGTGCCAGTGGCTACACAGGAGCCGAGCTTGTCGCCCTTGTCCATCGCCATCCGCAATTGCACTTGGCCGGTTTATATGTCTCGGCAGGCAGTGAAGACGCCAACCGTCCTGTGAGCGCGTTGCACGGTCAACTGCGTGGCGTGGTGGATATGCCACTGATGCCGTTGTCCTCGCCACAGGATGTGGCCAAGCAAGCCGATGTGGTGTTTTTAGCCACTGCGCATGCGGTTAGTCATGAATTGGCGCCGACTTTTCTGGCTCAAGGTTGCGTGGTGTTTGATTTGTCGGGGGCATATCGGGTCAATCAAGCGGATTTTTATCCTACCAATTACGGATTTTCGCACCAGTCACCGGCATGGCTGGCGCAAGCCGTGTATGGCTTGGCGGAGTGGCAACAGGAAGCATTATCTGCAGCGCCGCTGGTCGCCGTGCCGGGATGTTACCCGACAGCCAGCCAATTAGCGCTCAAACCTGTGCTGGATGCAGGCTTGTTGGATAAACAAATGTGGCCGGTGATCAATGCCACCAGCGGCGTGACGGGCGCGGGGCGCAAAGCGAGTCTGAACAACAGTTTTTGCGAAGTGAGCCTGCATGCCTACGGGGTGTTTTCTCATCGTCATCAGCCAGAGATTGCCGCACACCTAGATACGCCGGTGATTTTCACCCCGCACCTTGGCAGCTATAAACGCGGCATTCTTGCCACCATTACCGCCAAATTAGCGCCAGGTGCTAGTGAGGCCGAGGTGGGGCAGGCACTGAACCAGGCTTATCAAGATGCGCCGCTGGTACGGGTACTACCTGCCGGTGAGGTGGCCAAGCTGCAAGCGGTGCAACATACCGGATTTTGCGATATTGGCTATCAGGCCGCGCATGGGCATCTGATCCTTACCAGTGCGATCGATAACTTACTGAAAGGCGCGGCCAGCCAAGCCGTGCAGTGTTTAAACCTTAAGTTTGGCTTTGCCGAAACCACAGCGATTGTCTAGGAGAAACGGATGAAAACGCCATTAGTGATTAAATTAGGCGGCGCAGCACTGAGCTGCAGCGAGACCCTCGCCAAGGTTTTCGGCGCGATGAACACCTATCGCAGTGAGGCTGAGCGCCCGCTAGTGCTGGTGCACGGTGGCGGCTACTTGGTTGATCAACTGCTGAAAAAACTCGCCCTCACCAGTGTGAAAAAACAAGGCTTGCGGGTCACGCCAGCCGACCAGGTTGATTATGTCACCGGTGCTTTAGCTGGCACGGCCAATAAGCTGCTGTTAGCTGAGGCGCGTAAGGCGAAGATTAAAAGCTGCGGCTTGAGCTTGGCCGATGGCGGCTTGTGTCAGGTCAGCCAACTGGACCCCGAGCTAGGTGCAGTGGGGGAAGCCAGCGCCGGTGATCCGAGTCTGCTGCAAGCGGTACTGGCCGCGGATTGTGTTCCCATTATTAGCTCAATTGGCATCAGCGACCAAGGAGAGTTGATGAACGTCAATGCCGACCAAGCGGCGGTAGCGGTGGCAACCACTCTTGGCGCGGAGCTGGTGTTGCTGTCGGATGTCAGTGGCGTGTTAGACGGCAAAGGGCACTTGCTGCCTTGCCTCACCGAGTTAGATGCGCAGCACTTAATGGAAAAAGGGGTGATCACTGATGGCATGGTGGTCAAGGTCAACGCGGCGTTTGCCGCTGCCCGTGAACTGGGTAAACCCGTGGAGATTGCCACCTGGCGTTACCCAGAAAAACTCACGCAATTATTCGATGGCCAGCAAATCGGCACCCGGTTTAGCGCCAGTTAATTAGACGTATAACGACGCGACGACACCGTCGATTTAGGATTTAAGGAGAGCAAAATGAGTAAGGTAAATAAAGTCGTACTGGCCTATTCGGGTGGATTGGATACTTCGGCCATCATTCCATGGCTAAAAGAAAACTATGACTGTGAGGTGGTGGCTTTTGTCGCTGACGTGGGTCAAGGCGAACAAGAGCTCGATGGCATTGAGCAAAAAGCACTTGCCTCGGGGGCCTCACAGTGTTTTATCGCCGATCTGAAACACGAAATGGTGGCGGAGTATATTTACCCCAGCCTGAAAACCGGTGCGGTGTATGAAGGCAAATACCTTCTAGGTACCTCGATGGCGCGTCCTATCATTGCCAAAGCGCAGGTCGAATGTGCCCTTGAGGTCGGGGCGGATGCACTTTGCCACGGCTGTACCGGCAAGGGGAACGATCAAGTCCGTTTTGAGAGCACCTTCTCCGCGTTGGCGCCGCAACTGAAAGTGATTGCGCCGTGGCGGGAGTGGGATCTTACCAGTCGTGAAGCCTTGCTCGATTACTTGGCCGCCCGTGACATTCCTTGTACGGCGAGCCTTGAGAAAATTTATTCACGTGATGCCAATGCTTGGCACGTTTCGACCGAAGGCGGTGTCCTGGAAGATACTTGGACCGCGGCCAACCAAGATTGCTGGGTATGGACAGTGGCACCGGAAGAGGCGCCCAATACGCCTGAGTTTGTCTCCTTGGGCGTACAAAGCGGGGAAGTGGTCTCGGTCGATGGTGAGCCCATGTCGCCTTATGACGTGCTGACGCTGCTGAACGACAAAGGCGCCCAACATGGCGTGGGACGGATTGATATTGTTGAGAACCGTTTGGTGGGGATGAAATCCCGCGGCTGTTATGAAACCCCAGGTGGCACCATCATCATGGAAGCGCTGCGTGGTGTTGAGCAATTGGTGCTGGATAAAGAGAGTTATCAGTTCCGTGAGGAGCTCGGTTTAAAAGCGTCTCACCTTATTTATGATGGTCGTTGGTTTACCCCGCTTTGCCAGTCCATTCTTGCCGCGGCCAATTCTCTTGCCGCGCCGGTAACGGGCGAGGTGGTGATCAAACTCTATAAAGGGCAAGCGACTGTGGTACAAAAGCGTTCAACCAATAGCCTGTACTCGGAAGACTTTGCCACCTTTGGTGATGACGATGTCTACGATCACAGCCATGCCGAAGGCTTTATCCGTTTGTATTCGCTCTCGAGCCGGATTCGGACGCTGAACAAACAAAAACAATCCTAATTAAAAAAGCATCGTGAGCAGTAAGGAGAGACAGCATGGCATTATGGGGCGGACGCTTTAGTCAGGCAGCAGACAAACGGTTTCAAGCGTTTAACGATTCACTGCGCTTTGACTATCGCTTAGCAGAGCAAGACATTGTGGGCTCCATTGCTTGGTCCAAAGCCTTGCGTTCGGTGGGCGTGCTGAGTGATGACGAGCAACAGCAATTGGAGCTCGCGCTCAATGAGCTCAAGCTGTCGGTGATGGAAAACCCCAAGCAAATCCTAAGCTCTGAGGCCGAGGATATTCACAGCTGGGTTGAGCAGCAACTGATCGATAAAGTCGGGGATTTGGGCAAAAAGCTTCACACCGGACGCTCGCGCAACGATCAGGTCGCCACGGATCTCAAACTCTGGTGTCGCCAACAAGGCCAGCAAATCTTGCTGTCTCTCGACAAGCTTCAGCAGCAGCTGGTGGATGTGGCCAGCCAACACCATGATACCGTGCTGCCCGGCTACACCCACTTGCAGCGTGCTCAGCCAGTGACCTTTGCCCATTGGTGTTTGGCCTATCTGGAGATGTTTGAGCGCGACACCACCCGCTTACAAGACGTGCTTAAGCGTCTGGATACCTGCCCGTTAGGCTCCGGTGCGCTGGCAGGCACGGCGTACCCGATTGATCGCGATGCCTTGGCACAACAACTCGGTTTTGAGCGGGCCACCCGTAATAGCCTTGACTCAGTCTCGGACCGTGATCATGTGATGGAGATGCTGTCTGCGGCGTCGATATCAATGCTGCATTTATCGCGGATGGCCGAAGATATGATCTTCTATAACT
>NZ_MUFL01000108.1:0-8373 GCF_001995355.1 Salinivibrio sp. PR919
GTATTCAGTGATTGATACGGTGATGATGGGTGACCGCAAGCTGTGGGAGATCAAGCAAGAGCGCGAGCGTATTTATTCTCTGCCAGAAATGAGCGAAGAGGACGGCATGGCTGTGGCTGAGCTAGAAAGCCAGTTTGCAGAAATGGACGGTTATACCGCAGAAAGCCGAGCTGGCGATATTCTTTTGCAAGCGGGCATTGCCGAAGAGCTTCACTTTGGCCTGATGGCGCAAGTGGCGCCGGGGTGGAAGTTGCGCGTGCTGCTTGCTCAAGCCCTGTTTGCCAATCCTGATATTTTGCTGTTGGACGAACCGACCAACAACTTGGATATTCACACCATCAACTGGTTGGCGGGTGAGCTGCAACAGCGCCAGTGCACCATGATTATTATCTCGCACGACCGTCATTTCTTGAACGCCGTATGTACCCACATGGCGGATATTGACTACGGTGAACTGCGTGTATATCCGGGTAACTATGATGACTTTGTTGCGGCATCTAGCTTGGCACGCGAGCAATTGCTGTCGAGCAACGCCAAAAAAGAAGCCGAGCTGAGTGAGCTGCAAGACTTTGTGAATCGCTTTGGTGCTAATGCCTCTAAAGCCAAGCAAGCCAGTTCACGCGCCAAACGCATGGAAAAGATCCAGCTTGATGAAGTCAAAGCATCAAGCCGTGTGCATCCTTATATCCAATTTACCGAAAGCAAAAAGCTCCATCGCCAAGCGGTTGAATTGAAAGAGCTGGGTCATGGCTTTGAAGATGGCCTGTTATTCGATAACGGTCACCTGCTGCTTGAAGCTGGCTCACGACTGGCTGTGATCGGTGAAAACGGGGTGGGAAAATCAACCCTACTGCGCTGTCTTGTGGGTGAATTGAGCCACCAGAAAGGCACCATTAAGTGGTCTGAAAATGCCGCGATTGGCTACTGCCCGCAAGATAACAGTGCCGAGTTTGATAACGATCTCACCCTGTTTGAGTGGATGTCACAGTGGCGCACCGCCAAGCATGATGATTTGATTGTTCGTGGCATTTTGGGTCGCTTGCTGTTTTCGGCTGATGATGTGAATAAAAAAGCCAAAAGCTGCTCTGGTGGTGAGAAAAACCGTCTGATGTTTGGCAAACTGATGATGCAAGATATTAATGTGATTGTGATGGACGAGCCAACCAACCACATGGATATGGAAGCGATTGAAGCACTTAACAAAGGGCTAGAGCAATTCCCCGGTACTTTGATTTTTGTCAGCCATGATCGCGAATTCGTCTCCTCGCTCGCCACTGACATTATTGAGATTAAAGACCAACAATTGTCGCACTTTAACGGCAGTTACGATGAGTACCTCGCCCACTTAGAAAAAGTACGTGCGGTGGCTTGATCACTTCGGTTATCGATCACCACTAACCATCATCTCGCCCCAGCCACAGTCGATGTCGCTGGGGCGATGTCGTTTATTGGTCAGTCACTAGCAGCACACTGCCCTCAAGCTGCGTCGGCCCGTAAGCAAAGATCTCCGCGTTACGCACGTCAAACATCAAAATCGTATTATCCGCTTGCACATGACTATTGCTCCACACGTAAGCGCGTACATCACCACTGCCATAGCCTTCTTCTGACGTAGAGTATGGGAATCCGGCGGCAAATGCCTTTGGATTAAGCGCGGGTTTCATGCAAGCATGTTCAGCCAAAGACGCTAGCTCTTTAATATTGGGCATGCGCCATTGCGTGTGACCGGCAAATTGATGCAGCGGATGCGCTTGGCTTTGATTGATCGCCTGCACTTCATTAAGTGCGGCTTGCCAATACATTCCGGTGCCCTCGCCACGACACGCCTGCTGTTCGGCTTGCCAGGTTTTACCCAGTGGGCAACGCATCCACGTTAATCCGGTAAAGGTGTCCGTTACCGTGCCATTATCATCAAAGCTGTAACGGACATTCGGTGCCGTTTTGGTTAAATCAATCGAGCATTCTTGGCCTGCCCATGCAGTTGCAGATGCGAAGATACTGGCGGCAATGATCAGCTTGTTCATTATTTTTCTCCTTGGGCGACAAGACGAATAGGCAGTTGCCATGAGGTGTAGTCAGACTCGACCTGATCGCTATAGATCTCGAGCGATACCGTGGTGCCACGATCACTGCCTCGTGTTTGCGGCAGCTGGATATAGCGCGCACCCGGCGTCGCAAATGCGGTATATTCGGTTAAGAAAGAGGTGGAAGACCACAGCAAGCCGGCATCGTATTCACTGGCAGAGGATTGATGAGGGAAATACTGCGTATCGAGCCCATAAACACGCCCATCGCTATCGGTTTGCGTCTCGCCGAAATCAATCAGGCTATACAGTTCAATAAAAGTGGGTAAGCGCCATTGATCAATGCCACAGACCTGTTGCTGATTTAGGTACGCTTGGTATTGGGCCGTGGTGCAAATACCCTCAGCGTCTTTGCAGCCTGTCGCCTCAATGTCTTTGCCAAACGGTTCGAACTGTCCAGGCACTTGATAGGCATAAAGGCGATCAACATATCGCGGGGATTGAGGATCCGTGTGTTTGCTCTCCCATACTAGTCCGCTGCGATTATCTTGCACGCAATCCCACGTGGTGGCGCTATCGGGCAAAGGCTGACCCTTACCATCTAGTTTGGTAAAGCTAAACCCACCTTCCTTTGCATCAAAACCATAGTCAGCATCTTGACCAGGGTAATCGACAGGCGCGGTGGCGACATCCCCGCTGTCGGAATAATAGCTAACAATGCCGGTATCGTTTACAGGACGCATTTGAGTCCGTTCATCCAACTCAACCAAAATCGCGTTAAGGTCCGCGTCGCTTGGCGCACCTTTAAGTAAAACATCCGCGTAACGCGCCAATTCGCCGCTTAGTAGCGCTAGCATGCGATTCGCCCGCGTAGGCGTCATGCCTGATATCAGAGATAAAACGTTATTTTCAAGCTGTACAAAACGGTTATCCGCTCCGTTGGTAAGCAAGTCCGCTTGCGTCGTGATGTCCATTGCCTCGAGTTGTTCACGCAAATTGGCAACCGCATCTTGATACGCATCCCCAGCCGCCATATTGCTGGCGACCAGTGTGCTGATCACATTGATGTCATTGCCGGTAGTCTTGCGCACGCCGGGAGCAACAAGGAATGCATTCGCTTGGCGAGGCGCGTCAGCCTGCGCATCCATTCGTTGCGACGATAACGTGGTCACGCCGGTGTCGATTTGCGCGACAATCGGTGAGGATAAAATGGCTTTATCGGCGCTGGTGAGAGTAAACGCCCCTTGCTCCGCTTGTGTGGTGGGCTCGTTGGCGTTACAGGCAAAGTCACCATTTAAATCCGCACAAACGGTTTCGTTACCGGTGGCATTGGTGGCGCTAATGGTACCAGAGACACTATAGGTCGGCGCGATCGAGTCGCTTGCACTCGTTTCTGATCCAGAACCATTACAGCCTGCCAGTAGCAATGCACTGGCGAGTAGAGAGTAGTTAAATTTCATCATATCTGTCTTTTTAGTAAGGATGTTAAGGTGATTGAATAATGCGTTATCGGGACTCGCCCTTTCGTGCTCGCCAGCCGCCCCAAAGCAAGCCCACCAGCAGCAGTGGCCATGACAACACGCCGCCTCCCGAGCTAGCGCTATCGAGCGCATCTTTGGTACTAAGGTCGGTATCTTGGCAGTCAAATCCCGTCACGCGTCCCACTTGCCATGCCACCAGCTCACCACGGCTGCCTTGGGCATAGTCCGTCACTTCAAGACGCCAATTCCCCGCAAGAGGTTCGCCATCAAAGGCTTGTAAAAGGCCGTCGTGCTGGCTGGTCCAATAGCGCACTAAGTCATCGCTCTGATGGGCGGTATTGGCGTGTAGCGTCACCCGTGTGCCTGCGGGTGAGACGAGAACAACGCGTAAATCTGATGGGCTGGCATGGTTGATATGGAGGTACACGCCAAGATCGGAGCGAATGGCATTCGTGTCATCGTTAATAATGAAGTTAAAGCTTTTGAAGCCATTGTTTTGCGCACCATTACTGGCCACCGATGCATCCGGCAAGGTCGCATTCAGGGTTTGGCGCGATTGGGTGAGTTGGGGCAAGCCTTTAATCACCGTCAAACTGTCTTGCCATTGATGGGTTTGCAACGTGTCATCAAATTGATAGTCAATTTGCGCATCAAGGGTCAGCGGCTGACCGCATTGCGCCGCAAGCGGCAGAGGAATAGAAAACGACTGAGCCTGGCTGAGTGTTTGATTAATGGACGTGGGCGCTCCACCTTCCACTTTAATGTCACCGCGAACTTTGGCTGTCCGCCCTTGTGGTGTTAAGCGTGTGTGGATTGCCGCGGTATCGGCAACATAACGCTGGCTTGTTTCAAAGCGAAACGGTGCTTTGAGCAAACCGTGTTGTTCAAAGTTCGCTTTCAACAAAGCTGCATAGTCGCGTGATGGATAATAGGTTTTAGCTACATAGAGCATGCTTTCTGCTAGATCGTGCATTTTCATGCCCCGGCCTAGCCCAAACATCGACTCCAGCACCAAGGTATCCATCTCTTTAAAGGCGGGTTCACCATACAGTGCGACCGCTTGCTTGAGGGTTTGGAACAAAGGCGTCGACCAAAGCTCATCCCCCAATTCACCACCGACATTTTCGTGCGCGCGGTATTCACTGCTCTCAAAATAGCGCGCTTTTTGATTCCATAAACTGCGCGTACCTTGCTTAAAGCCAAAATAACCATCCCAGTTAAAGACGGTATCAATCTCGAAGTCATCACCTTGTTGATACAAGGTGCGATAGCTGGCAGAGCCCGCCCAATAGTCAGCAAATCCCTCGCCCAAGGCGCCCGTGTGGCCATACGCCCAGTCGGGCAAAATATGGTAGTGAATACCGTGGGCCAGTTCATGGACCACGACATCGGCATCCAGTGTATCGGGCGAGCCCGACGCCCCAAACATCACCGCGTTAGGACCCACATAGTAAGACGAGTTGTTCGAACTTAAGGCGTGAGCATCAAAGCGTACCGGACCGTCAAATAATGAATACCCTAACGAGGACACATATTGCAGGGACTTATCCAAATGATAAAACGCCATCATTTGTGCAAAGTCTTGACTATCAAAAGGCAACGTTGTGAGCGACGCATGGCTTGCAAACTGTGTGACACCGTCCGGATTTAAAAACGAGACACTGTCACTTTTCTGCCATTGTCCAGACTCAGGGTTTTTGTCTTCAAAGGCGATAGCATCAACGGCTTGGACTCTGGGATTACTCAGGTAGAGGGTGTCGCCCACATCCAATAAAGAGACATCACGCATAACAAAACGTGGCGCGTGGGGATAATCCGCCAGCGTTGTCCAGAGCGTTTCAGGGGCGGGCTGTTTGTCCATACTACGCAGATCTGGATCAACCACATTGACGGTGCGCGTCACTAATTCTCCGTCTGATAGCGCTGGCGGCGCATCCGCGATCAGGCGACGCGGGATCTCAATCGCCGCCTCTTTCACTGCCTCACCCTGTCGGATCATGGTGTCGGTTAGGCTTTTATACACCCGAGTCACCAAACCGTGTTTATCGGTATGTAGCACCAATGTGCGCTGCGGCTGATACTCGCCACCACGATAAATATCAAAGTTATACTGACGACCAAGCAAACTGCTGGTTTGGTAGCGCAACGACAGCTCTCCCACCGACGGATAATGCGTGCGCAAATATTGCTGTGCTTGAGTGGCATCACTTGCTTGATAATTGCCCGCAGGGTAATCCCATTCCCCTGCCATGACATTGGTACTGGCAAGTGCCAACGCCACAAGACTGATCGCTGATTTCATGGTTCTTCCTTAAAACGCATAACGTGCRTTGAGGGTGAAGTAACGACCAGGCTCGGTCGAAAAACGGGTTTGTGATTCGGAAATACCGGCAACGTCTTGATAACGAATGTATTCGCGGTCTAACACGTTATAGACATTGAGATTGATAGAAGCTTGCGACGAGAACTGATAGCCCAAGCCAAGGTCAACGCTCGCCCAGCCAGACGTCTGAGCACACTCAGAGCGGGTGCCTAACTCGGTGTAGCACATGGGCGTGCGGGTCATCTGATCTGCCCAGTTCAAACGGGTATAACCGTTAAACGATTGGTTATCGAAGTGAAGTGAGACACTACCCTCTAGTGGGGATAAGTTGCGAACATACTCGTCATTGTCGTCTTTGCCGGAGATCCAGCCAATCTGACTTTTCGCTTGCCATTGTTCGGTAAATGCATAGGCCGCTGATGCCTCAACGCCATACGTTTTTACACCATCAAGGTTTTCATAGCGCTTCTCAAACAAACCAGTTTCTGCGTTGAAGCCCTTATCGGCAATATCAATAAACTGGCTAAACCGGTTGTAATACGCCGCGGTATACAAACGCAGCTTGCCGTCATCATATTTGGCCCCGAGCTCAAAACTATCGCTGGTTTCCGCGTCAAGAGACGGATTGGGCAGCACCACAAATGGCGTCACCGGCACAGAGGCATGGTTGGAGTAGCCATAGCTTTTGTCGTATTCAGGCGCTCGATAACCATGCTTATAACTGAGGTAGGTATTGAACGCTGGCGTCCAGTGATAAGCCACCGAAGCACTGGGCGATAACGCTGCACTGTTATTATCCGCCACACTCGCCATGCCAATGGCTTGGGGATCGTCTGCGCTCAATCGGTACGCATCAGCGCGTAGGCCCAGCATCACACGCCACTGCCCGATGCTCATTGCATCTTGCGCATAAACACCTAACGCATAACTCCGAGCAGGGGCAAAAGGTTGCGTATCACTCACCGTTACGCCGTTCCAGTCGAGAGTCGTTTTCGTCACAGGGCGTTCATGGTAAGCCGTTTCTAACACACCACCGTAAACCAGCGTATGCACCACGTCTCCGCTGATTTTCTCAGCGTTGGCGTCTACCGACCAACCGATTGACTGGTCTTGAAAACGGCGATCATCCAGCACCCGACGTTGCTCATTGATCCCCATGTTCCAGCGAGTCATCAAACGGTTCGTGTTCTGGGTAAAATCGGTATTTCGGTAATAGAGCTTGGTGTTGAGAGTTTCTAACCAAGGCTGCTGGGCGTGATATTCACTGCCAAGCCACAATTGCGAGGTTTCGATTTGTTCGGCTTGATCAAAGGTTTTGATATCCCACTTACCGTCAGGTTGAATCGATGCTGTGCCTTCTTGTCGCGATGCGTCTTCGCGGTAGAGCTTGGCTCGAGCACTTAGCTTCCAGCGATCGGAGACATAATGATCCAGACGCAACGACGCACTGCCACCATCCAAAGTGCGGTTATACAAATCTTGCTGATAATTACGGGTTTCTTCCCCTTCCCAATAGCTCACATCGAGCAACGCACTGGTATCACCRTGACGGAGCGCGAGACGACTGCCGACTCGGCCTTTATCACTGAGCTCGCTATAGGTAACTTGCGCGTCGGCGTACAGATCCTTGTTGCGGAGGAGATCGTCAGCGCTCAGCGATGTCACGATCACGGCACCGCCTAATGCACCTGACCCGTAACTGGTTGAGCTAGCGCCTTTCACGACTTGGATTTGCTTGGCGCTTGCGATATCAAAGGAATTACGCCCTGCTTTATCATTCAAATCAGCCGCCCCGAACCCATCCGCGACAGGGACGCCATCTTCCACAATCAAGATACGGTTACCGGACATCCCGCGAATGGTGATGTTTTGAGGGCGACCCGCTCCGCCCGTCACACTGACACCCGGTTCGTTTGTCAGTGCATCATAGAGCTCGGTGGCGCCTTTTTTTTGGATATCTTCGCCGCGGTAAATGGCGACCGAACCCGCTGTATCTGACGGCAATTCAGCAAATTTATTGGCCGTGACGACCAACGTCTCGACGTGGCGATTGGTCGCATCACCAGAGGTATTCTCCTCGGTGTTGGCAGAATTGGCGTGCACGGTGCCAGTAGCCAGTGCCGTCAGCACTGCCACAGAGACAGAAGACAATTTCATTTAATACTCCGGTTAGTTCACACGCTTCAGTTGGTGTAAGAGAAAGGCATAGTCGGTTGCTTGTTGCGTCAGCCCATGGCGCGCATCGGCTTGGTGGCCACGGGAAAAATCTGTCAACAACAAATAAGGGCCCGTTCGGGTGCTGGTTGCGGCTAAATGCGAAAGGTATTGCGCCCCTTCCCAAAAAGGAACCCGCTTATCGTCCCAGCCGACACGCACCAGCATAGGGGGATAAGGGTTTTGCTGGATGTTGCGCAAAGGATCATAGCCTTGCATGACCTCGCGCTGATCGCTCTGCGCGGGATTGCCCCATTCTTGGTATTGCTGTGCGGTTAACGGCAACGCCGGATTAGACATACTGCCCAGCACATCGACAAACGGAACATTG
>NZ_MUFL01000109.1:0-8002 GCF_001995355.1 Salinivibrio sp. PR919
CTCTAGAACTGGTCAAAGAGTCGCTCTCTGTATACTTATTTATTTTACGTTCGTAGAATGGAGTGTTGCTTTAGTTCATTGGAATCTTAATGCATTGCTGTTTGGGCTGATTACGTCATCAAAAATTGTTTATGTTAGCTTTTGTCTGATTTTGTTTTCTGAATTAGCTCAAAGACGTATTCTTTCATTGTCTTGCTTTGAGCGATGGATGGTAATTTATGGGACGGTAGTAAGTATCTTTGTTCTACTAGCTTATACATCTGGCTTTCATATTGCAAACTATTCAAAGGGAATTGCTACTCGCGGTCTTTTTATTTCAGGTAACGGCCTTGGTGTGGTGATCGGTAGTTGTGCTTTGGTTCTTATTCATAGATTGCGATCCTTCGGTATTATAGCGTTGTTTCATATTTCTTTATTATTAGTTACGACAGCATTGATAGGTACTAAAGCTGCTTTAGTCTTCTCTCTTTTTAGTGCGAGTTACCTAAGTTTAAAAATTGTATCTCGTCACCCCATTTTTTTTATATTTACGGCGTGTGTTTTTTCTTATTATCTAGTGTCACCTTTATTAGAAATATTGAATTCAGTTTTTGAGAATATAATATTTAAATTTAATAAAATTGACAATAAGTGGACGCTTTTAGCAAGTAGCCGAGATGTATTTATTATCGATGCATTTAAGCAAGTTACATGGAACAGTTTTTACGCTATACGTTTGTTGACCGGCGCTGGCGGTTACTTTGGTTATCTAGACCCTCTAGGTAATTTTTCATCAATGAGAAAGTTGCTAGAAAATGATTTGTTTGAACTGTTTTTTTGTTACGGATTATTTGCTGTGTTGTCTTACATCATACTTTATCTATATGGGGTTGTAAAAGCATTGTTCTATAAGTGCTTTTTTTATTTTTTCCTTTTCTCTCTCATATTTATGCACTCGATTAGTGCGGGGCATGTTGTGTTTAACGGAACTTCTTCTATTATGTTAGCATTGACGTTCGGTGCGATTATTAGTCAAACAACTAAGTTTAGAAAAAAAAGCAGTGTTTAAAATGAATTCAATTGCTGTAGTAATACCACTTTTTAATAAAGAGTCCTATATTTGTAGAGCATTAGATTCTGTGTTGGCACAGTCACTAAGCCCTGATGAAATAATAGTAGTTAATGACGGATCAAATGATAACGGTGCTGTGATTGTTAGAGAGAACTACCCTCAAGTAAAAGTTATCGATCAACCTAACCAGGGTGTATCAGCGGCTCGGAATGCAGGGATAAACTGTACAAAAGCCCAATTTATAGCGTTTCTTGATGCTGACGATTATTGGCTTCCTAACTTTTTGAAAAATATTGTTGAACTTAAAACTAAGTTCCCGTCAGGTGGTATGTATTTTACTCATTACGCGTTTTTGTCTGAGGACAGTGTAACTAAAGCAAAGTTGCGTTTGGTTCCCACAGAGCCAGGGTATGTCGAAGATTTTTTTGCAGCGTGCTGCAACTCCGATTTACCGGTTACAGCGTCTTCTGTATGTATTAAACGGGATGTTTTACTCGATATTGGAGGGTTTCCTGTTGGGATAGCAATGGGAGAAGATCAAATTGTTTGGGCTAGAGTGGCTTGTCAAAGCAAGGTATTCTATCACCCCGAGACAAGTGCGTATTATGACTTATCAACAGAAAATAGTGCATGTGATGTTAATAAAATATACGAGCCTGCACCACAGCTTTCTGTATATAATCAGCTGTTAAAAGAAGGGAAAGTACCGAACACTATGATTGATAGCTTAAGAGTATTAATGCACTTTACCGTGTTAAGTTGTGTGAAAAACAATCTATTGGTAGGTAATAATCTAAAAGCTAGAAAATTACTATTAGAGCACTCATCATTATTTTGGGATAAGTATCGCTTTGGGGCTTTATTAATATCGTTTATGCCAAATTATATCATTAGGAAAATAATAGGAATAATTCGAAGAAATCGGTAGGTGTAAATACAGTATGACTAAGATAATTACAGAAAAAATAAAAGTGGCTCCTTCTATTGACGCTGAATTTAATCGAGTGCTCTCCGAAGATACCTTTGACTCAGGAGCTACTTTAATCAGTTTCGTCAATCCATATTCTTACATGCTTTTGAGGAAAAGAAAGGAAGTAACTATTGCTGTAGACTATTTCTATAGTGATGCATTAGTTTCTTGTTGGATTTTTAGCCTTCTCTCATTTCGAAAAGTTCCAAGAATTAGCTTTGACTATGGTTCATTTGCTAAAAGATTTTTAGAAACCTTAAACATAACGGGTGAACCTGTTTTTTTTATTGGTGCTAAAGAAGGAGAAATAGAAGAAACGGTGAGGTTATTTAAAAGTTCATACCCTAATCTAAATATCGCTGGGTATAGGCATGGGTATTTTAACAGTGACAAAGAAAGAGAGTTTGTCGCGCAGAAGATAGCAGCAAGTGGTTCTAAGTTTGTTGTATGTGGTATGGGTACCCCGCATCAAGAAAAGTTTGGTCAGTTGTTAAAAGGTACAAAAGGGTCTATAAAACAAATTTATACTTGCGGAGGATTTCTACACCAATCATCCGAAAATATTCAATATTATCCTAACTGGGTTAATCGGTTTAACTTACGTTGGGCATATAGGGCAATAAAAGAACACTATGTTTTTAAACGACTAATTATGCAGTACCCGCAGTTTCTATTTTTCTCATTGTATGATTATTTAAACAATCAAAAAAATAAATAGTTTAGTTTTAGGATAAGATCATGAAAACCCGTTATAGAATAAAGGGTTATGTGAATTTATGGTTTTACTAATTAGCGGTCATTCCGCAGCCAATTAATGAATTAAAATAGTATGATCTAGCGATCATATACAGATTTTAGTATTATAGGTGTCTTTACCGTGATCCCCAGCTTTGATCTATTACTGTTATTTAACGGTCGCTTAATATTCCTGCTCCTCAACCTGTCATCAAACGTCTCGATCACCTAGCACTAATCGCTGTTTTCTGTCGTGAAGTTGGCTTATCAGATATTATCGTACGCGGTTAATAAACCCGGCACATCCATAAAAAATGAGCTTTGCCATAGTACTTTCTTGACCGCAGGTACGATGAAACAAGCAAAAAAAGCACCCACTGGGCGGCGATTATTGAAAAAAGCAAAGCACATTGTCCATCAAGCAGTTTCACCAAAACAACGCTATGTATGCCATTATCTTTTCTTAGGATCGAGAACCTAGCATCTACCCCTTAACCTCGCCGACCTTCTCACCATAAGCATTCTTACCCAGCTTTATGCGAATGAAAGYGGTCACTCGCCATATATGTCGCAGTAATAAACAGTAGAGGGTAAAGCACCCCAAAAAGCCAATGAACATGATAGTTTCATGGATCTGTAGCAGTTCTCCAATAATACCGATACACGCAAACCCTGTAGCGAGCAAACAAATAGCACCTAATGTTTGACGTGATGAGAGCCCTACGCGTTGGAAAATATGATGTAGATGCTCACGGTCAGGCTTAAAAGGGGAGTCTCCGCGTTTTATGCGCCTAAACATGATTGCTGTCATGTCCATCAAGGGTAGGGCAATCAACCACAACCCGGTAACAGGACGTATTGCAGCACTGGTTGGGTGTTGGCTGGCAAGCAGTAAAAACCAAATGACAGTAAAGCCGATCAGCATACTCCCCGCATCACCCATAAACACTTTTCTTTCTCGACCAAGTAATCCTAAATTAAACATTAAATAGGGTGCCATAATCACCGTGAGCACCAAACATAAATAGGCGAGTGAGGTATGGCCATTTAAGTAAAGTAAAATGCCTAAGCTAACAAAGGTGACCGTCGCTAACCCACCCAGCAAGCCATCAATACCATCTACCATATTGAATGCATTAATGGCTCCAATCACTGCCATTACGGTCAGCACATAGCCAAGTGTGTCTAGGCGAACATCGCCAGTCGCGAAGATATTGCCAAGGCGGTTTAGCTCAATACCGCCCAACACCATCATGGCGATTGCGAGTGCGGCTTGGATAGCAAACCGAAGTTTAAAGTCGATATCGAACTTGTCGTCCAAGACACCGATAGTGACGAGGATCAGAATACATGTGGCATATAGACCACTATGAGGTATGACTTCTGGATTGTTGAGCAAAAAATAAACCAGAGATAGACACACTGCCAATCCGCCCACAAGTGGGACGGCACCTGCATGGTGTTTCCTTTTATCTGGCTTATCAACAAGATCGATGCGTCTTGCCACTTTTCGCAGCACAAATAAAGAAGCCGCTGAGAAAAACAAGAGTAAAGCCAAATCGACAAATGAGATAATCACTGTGTCTTCCTTGCTATGAGTGAGCACGTTTTTTTGTTATGTCCTGCATCAAACTCTAGTCGTTAGTCGCGGGACGTGCAAACCAAGGCGCACGATCATCAGTTAATTGATAAAGCGTATATTTTCTGCCTAATTTTTGTCCGCCATCCCGTTGAAGCGGCTGCCACGCGATAATACCACGAGATGTTGTCGGTTTGACTGAAAGCAGATCAAACGGGATAGAAACATAAAATCCTTTGGTAAAACTCCCCTCACCAAATTCTTCTGCTGATAAATCGGTTTTACTCGCATAAGCGCCGACCATAATACCGCTATCAAACTGCTTTGCGACATCTAACGTTACCCCTACGTCGTCGGTTAGATAGCGCCCAGCGCTGATTTTAGCCAGTGTACCATCGAACAGCCCTAGTGGGTTTTGCCAGTAAAGTGTCGC
This sequence comes from Salinivibrio sp. PR919, assembly GCF_001995355.1. Lineage (NCBI taxonomy): Bacteria > Pseudomonadati > Pseudomonadota > Gammaproteobacteria > Vibrionales > Vibrionaceae > Salinivibrio > Salinivibrio sp. PR919. The sequence continues at coordinate 4,769 of NZ_MUFL01000109.1, forward strand.
ATGCCCCGTGGTTGTGCCGGTTTGAACTCTAAAGGGGCGTTCTTCGTTTTTGCTAGGTTGATATTCGTTTTTAAATAGGCCAAAGGCTGATCCCGGCTCTCTTTGCTTAACATAATTGATGTCCACACCCAGAGCAAATGCGCTATTCATGGGTCGGTACAGCACTTCGCCGCCTACGCCCGCGAACATGGTTTCCAAATAACCGCCATAAGCTTGGCTGTACCAATTATCTCCCCAATGGTCGAGGTAGGTTAGCTGCGCATTAGTGACTCGGACTGTATCCTCAAGATATTGACGATTAAGTGTGCGTACCCGTTTCAAGTCGGTACCATCAGGCGGTACTGTGTATTTAAATTTATCGTAGGTATCAGCTATGTTGACGTACACGCTCGACGAGGCGATAAAATGATCGCCAAGGCGAGCAGCGGCGCGWCCTGATACACCTAACGAATACATATAAAAGCCTTCTGAGCCGCCAAAAGATTGGATAAACACCGGGGCGAGCCCCATATCAAAATCATCTTGGTGGGCCGCTTTTAATTCTCCGGAGATGGCGCGAGGCAGCGTGTGCGTGCGTGCATCATCAGGTTTTGCCTCGACATAAGCGTGAGTAGCGACAGCCGCGTAAGTTTCTGCATCGATGACGGTTTCAGTCATCGGTTGGCGTTGGGCCTGTTGAACAATGCGGTACTGAGTCGCTTGAATCCCGGTGTTTGCGATCAATGTGGCTGCACGTGTTTGTGCAATATCTTGGTCGCGATACTTTGTTTGTTCACCGGCAACCGTGACTGTATCACCGTCAAAATGCACGCGATTGTCTTTATACCCCGCCACATTGGCAAGTTGCGTGCTTAATCGTTGCCATTGGTCTGCCGTTAAATCTTCTGTTGCGCTAGCAGGTCGGTAGGCTGGGTCATCATTATCTATCCAAAAAGTGTCCACCTGATTGAAGTTGGTGTTCAAGCTGAGCCCGGCAGTGAATACTTCACCCCGCTCATAGGACAGGCGTGCTGCACCCCAATCACCGAAGCGGTATACGGCACCAAGGTTCCACGGACTATCAACTTGCATGGGGATGCCGGTTTGGGTACTAATGAAGTCAGCTTGGTAATCATTACCGTCGTACTCCAGCTTTAGGCTCAGTGGCGCGTAAGGTGTCTGATATTCGATACCGCCGAACAGTGCCGTACAGCCAGTAAACATACGATCAATATCTACACTGCCGCCTCTACCAGAAAATGCCGTGTCACGGCCGCAGTCAACGGACTTCTGTTTATCGCCCGTTAAATTTGCACGGTTTCCTAAATAGCCCCAACCAATACCGAGTGAGAAATCAAATGGGCCGACACGTTTAGAACCCACGAGATACTCACCATCAAATAACCCTGTGCCCCCAATGTCTCTCAGACCGACTGCAAGCTCTGGCAACCAGTAACTTTCTTGCCACAGGCGCAATTTGGCATCGATACTCTTATCAGTATATTTAGTGTCGCCGCTAAAACTGGGGTCATCGCTGTAAAGTAAGTCGTGCACCTGGGTGTATCGGATAGTCGTTTCTAACCAAGGGAATAACTGCAGCGAGGTATTAAAGTGCACATAGTCTTCGTTGTAGGTGCTGCCTAAGGTGAATTCACCTTCTGGCGCTGAGCGTGCGGTGGGCATTTGTATCAGGCCTACACCACCAAAATCGGTTTGTGAATAGATGAGATCGGGGTAATCGAAACTGTCCGCTGATACTGCGTAACTTGTTGTTAATAAGAACGTGCTGAGCCACAAGGCATGTGATGAAGGAGTTATCAGTCGCATTATCGAATTAACCTATTTTGCAGATACGTAAGCACGTGTTCATTTGTATCAACCGCAAAGCCATCAATCGCTTTTTCGGGGAGGGGAAGATAAATGATCGAACCGGGTAACAGATCTTGATGCCGTTCATTCCAGTAGGCAATAGGAACATGGCTGCGCTCTCCGGATGGCATGATAATCAGCGCCTGGGAAATGCCGGTTGTTTCCGCACCGGCTTGCTCAAGATAGCGACGTACTGATTGTCGCTCAGTAAAGGCATACTCTCCAGGCTGCTTTACGTCGCCCAATACCATAATGGTTGTCGGACGATGAGGCAATTGTAGGTGCCATGTGCCGTTTAATAGCGGATTCGCGGCGGGTGTAATGCGCGTAAAATCGGGATCAATATTCCGGTTAATCCGCTCGGCAACCGTTAACTGTGTGAGCGTACGATATAGGCGTTTCCACTGCTGTTGAGTCTTACCTGTATTCACGGTGATTTGATGACGCACGGGTTGCAAATCAGCAATACGATCCGCGTTTTGGCTATCTTTGCGATAGAGCCCCGCAGCAGGCCAATACACGTCGTCCAATACCCGCTGCTGGCTTTGGGCCGCGGCTAATACTGCCTCTGAAAGGCGGGGAGGCTGAGAAAACGAGAGATGTGTATCTTGGTTAGCTGTTATCGTCGCGGCTTGTAAAGGCATCGCTATTAGTAGTAAAACAGCCACGAGCCCATGTGTTAGTAAGCAGTTACTCTTCATGGTCGCTCCCTTGGTAGGGCTTTAAATGGGTCAAGGTTACAGCAGGCAAATGTGGTGCGAGATGCTGATAGGATTTAATCACGTTACCATTGCTATTATTCACCCAATAGTCATTGGTCCATTGAACATCAAGTGAGGGAAGGGACACTAGCTCTCGATAATGCGCTGTCTCAACTCGCGTACCATTCACCAAAATTGTTTGTGCACCAACATGATTAAATGTCGACTTGGCTAGGTAGCCACTGTGGTTGCCCGGCTGCCAATCAATCTTTCGTGACCATGTATGCGGCATAGTAATGGTTGTAAGGCCAACACTAAGCGGGTCAGGCGTGTCCGTTTGGGTTGCCGTTAAGTTACCATCGGCGAAGTTTACTGTTTTTACAATTCGGCCACTGCGGGTCACGATCATTTCGTGTTTGGCTGATAACCATTTGAGGTTAGGACTGGTATGTTGGCTTGGCTCAGCGAATGCTAACACCATAAATCCTTGCGGCCCGTTGTCGAGCTGAGCGTAAAGACTTGCGTAGGGGAGAGCGTTAATTTCTTCCCAACTTTTCTCGGCATCGGGGAAGCCATTATAGGCAAATTTAAACGAATCACCGAGATCTTGCATTCGTTGTGTGCATCCAGCAGAAAGCAGAACGATGCAGCCTATCAAGAGTACATGGTTGGATTTGGTCATAAG
>NZ_MUFL01000011.1:0-58575 GCF_001995355.1 Salinivibrio sp. PR919
CCTTTATGGCTCATCCAACGGCATGTGCCGCTGCCTTAGCAACACTCACCACACTTGAGCAAGAAGGATTAGTTGACGCGGCGGAAAAACAAGGTGAGGCGCTTAAAACGGCGCTACATCATCAGTTTGATTCACACCCTTTTGTCGGCGACATTCGCGGACGTGGACTGTTTGTCGCGTTAGAGCTCGTGGCAGACAAAACCAGTAAGCGCCCCTTTTCATCTGATCTCGCGCTCCATCAAACGATAAAACATACCGCCATGCATAACGGGCTGATGTGTTATCCCATGGGCGGTACCATTGATGGTAAGCAGGGGCACCATATCTTACTCGCACCGCCCTATATCATTGAATCAACTCATATCGCAGCCATCACCGACAAGCTAGCACTAACATTAGAGATGTGCTTGCCTTCTCAATAACGATACATTGATAGACGAGGGAAAAGAATGCAAGACGCAAGGACGATCATGGTTGCCCCCAATGGTGCACGCTTACAGCCCACACACCACCCGACTGTGCCTATCACCGGCAAACAACTGATCCACTGCCTGCACGAATGTGCAGAGGCAGGCGCAACCATGGCACATATCCACGCCCGAGATACACAGGGGACGCATAGCCTTGATCCCGCGCTAAACCAAACGCTATATCAGCAAGTGATGGATGCCGTCGGCGATCGTATGGTGATTCAACTCACCACCGAGGCCGTAGGCCGCTATTCTCCCCAGCAACAAATGGCTCTGATCCAAGCCGTCAAACCGGAAGCCGCTTCCTTTGCACTCAGAGAGCTTGTTCCTGATCATCAACCGACACACCAAGCCGTGAAAGATTTTTTTGCTTGGACAGTGGAGGCGCGCATCTACAGCCAGTTTATTCTCTATCACCCTCAAGAATTGGCACGCTATTACGCGTTACGAGAGCAAGGCATTCTTCCCTCGCAAGGTCATCACCTGCTTTTTGTTGCGGGCCGCGACCGAACGCCTCCCAGAGGCGCACCGGAAGATATCGTCGCCATGTATCAAGCTCGTCACTTAGATGAAACTGTTCCTTGGTCTGTCTGTGCATTTGGCCAGCGTGAGCTTTCCTGTTTAACCACGGCCGCCTTGCTAGGAGGAGATATGAGGATTGGTTTTGAAAACAACATCTTCGATGTCCATGGTCGCGCAGCCCCCAATAACGCATACCAGATCACACAACTGCGCAACACGCTGGAAAAGCTGGGATATTGTACTAAACCTGTACAAGCATTGAGGCAAACCATGACCCAGTCGTTTTAACCCAATACTATTGCTTGCAAATATTGTTAAAAGATTGAAAAAATAGCGCGGTGACACTTTTTTGTCATATTTGCATCGAGTGTCATACCATCTTCGAGGGTGCGCCCGGATAGCAACCTCTAACTAAAAAGGAATCTTAAGCATGAAAGCGATGAAACCGACTCTGATTGCGCTCAGCTTTTCCGCTGCACTAGGAACCGCAGCAACCGCTCAAGCAAATCAGTTTGTGACCAYTGGTACCGGTGGTGTTACTGGTGTTTATTACCCTACGGGTGGTGCAATCTGCCGTCTGGTCAATAAAAGCAAAGATGACCATGGTATTCGCTGCTCAGTAGAGAGTACGGGCGGTTCTATTTACAACATCAATACTATCCGTGCTGGCGAGCTAGATATGGGTATCGCCCAGTCTGACTGGCAATATCACGCTTACAAAGGCACCAGCAAGTTTAAAGACCAAGGCGAGTTCAAAGATCTGCGCGCGGTCTTCTCGATCCACCCTGAACCCTTTACTGTGGTCGCACGTGCGGACGCAGGGATTAAAACCTTTGATGATCTGGCTGGCAAACGCGTCAACATTGGTAACCCAGGCTCAGGTCAACGCGGTACCATCGAAGTATTGATGGACCAAATGGGTTGGGATATGGACAAGTTCGGCCAAATCTCTGAGCTAAAGGCGGCGGAACAATCCAAGGCATTGTGTGACAACAAAATTGATGCCATGGTCTACACAGTCGGCCACCCAAGTGGCGCAATCCAAGAAGCGACTACCGCCTGTGATAGCGTGCTAGTGGAAGTGGCGAACGATGCAGCTARACAGCTGATTGCTGACCGTGATTACTACCGTAAAGCCGTGATCCCAGGTGGCATGTACCGTGGTAACGATAGCGATGTCACGACTTTCGGTGTCGGTGCGACCTTTGTATCATCGACTCAAGTACCAGACGACGTGATTTACAACGTCGTGAAAGCAGTGTTTGAGAACTTCGATGATTTCCGCCGTTTGCACCCTGCCTTTGCGAATCTGAAGAAAGAAGAAATGGTAAAAGATGGCTTGTCTGCACCGCTTCACCCCGGCGCGGCACGCTACTATCGTGAAGCAGGTTTGATTGAATAATCAATCACGCTCAAAGGAAAAGCGAGCATGCAATGCTCGCTTTTTTATCGCTTCAACTCCGTGAATGACACTCTCTAAGGCTGACTCGCAAGCTGGGGTGCCAACGCTTCAAGCTTCCAAACTCGGCCAAAGTGTTTGTAATGCCCCGCTCGCTCTCCAGCGTCATTGCCCATACCGTGGTACAAATCAAGATGATTTTCTTTCACCGCCCCACCGGTATCTAATGCCATTAACAGTTTGAGTACATGCTCTCCCGTCCAGTTGCCTTGCTCATCCAACTGAGGCACTTCAGCAAGTAGCACACTCCCCATCGGTAAATAACGTCTATCCGCCGCCACAGACGCGCCGGCTTTCAATGGAATACCTGCCGTGCCACTCACGGGATCTGCCGCCTTAGGCGTAAAGAAAACATAAGAGGGATTTTGCTCCAGTAACTCACGAACTTCCTCTTCACCATGAGCCGCCACCCAGTCTTTGATCGCTTTCAGCGACATTTTTTCACGCGGCACTTCGCCGTTTTCAATCAAGACTTTACCGATGCTGACGTAAGGGTGCCCATTCTTGCCACCGTAGGCAAAATACTCGAGTTGGTCGTTATCGCCAAAGTGGACAAAACCACTGCCCTGAACTTCCATAATAAAGTTATCAATCAAAGAAGCGCTGTAGCCCAGCTCTAATCCCAACCCATCTAAGGCTCCATCGTAAATCGCTTTGCGATCTGGGCAGTCGTCATCGCAAAAGGGTTTGGCATAAACCGGATAGCGGAACAAGGCATCGGGTTGATGACGCATCTCAATCACTGGTGAGAAATAACCGGTAAACATCACGTTACCAAAGTCATCACCACCGCCCATTTGGTCGACACCCAGTCCAAACTCAGCAAGTGCTTCCACATTGCCTCCTGCATCCAACCACGCTTGCAAGCGCTGGTATACCGCTTGATGCTTGGCCACTAGCGAAGGCGATTTCGCTTTCACTTCGGCTAACTGATCATTAAACAGACTAAAGTCACGTGGGCTATCAGACACCACGTGTGGCACTGGAGTTAAAATTGATTCAAACCGCCCATCAACATATTGTTGACCACGGTCAGTGGGACGTACACACCCTGCGAGTGCAACCACACACCCCATCACGACTAACGCTTTTTTCACACTGTAATCCAATCAGTAGTTTGTAGCGCTAAGGCTCGCAAAAAGACCTACACTTCGCAATCACTTCTCATTGCTAAGTTGTAACTGCCTGCAAATCAATACACGTTGAATGTGATCAAATCTATCTTACCTGCCTGAAATAGGCGACATTCATGAAAGTGTCATATAGTTGTTATGTACTGTGTCTGAAACAAAATTGCATAATAAATGCAACATCAAGGGAGTACGGGTTGCTATGGATCTGAAAGTTGGGCGTTCAACGCTTCTTGATACCGATGCAGTGGAATACCAATGGATTCGAATGATGGCCAGTGAGGGCTGCACTCGAAACACTATCAATACCAGCATTCAACGTTGTCTCGGTGGCGATGAAACCACCGCCGATATCCTTCGCCGCGTGGCCATGAAGCAGTGTTCGGTTAATGAACTGCTTTCATCTCTCGACGCGGTTAAATACTAGCGTGTAAAGTGGCGCCATATTGCCATTGATCGCAATTGGCGCCTCTTCACTTGCAGCAACGCTGCGCGCAAACTTAATTCGCCTTACCGAACATAGACGTATAGTGCGCTGGCGATAGCCTTTCTAGCGTTGATTTATTCTCTACGCGATACAGATACTCTTGTGTGCCAATCGTGTACGACAGCTCATCGCCATCAAACGTATAAGCGGTAGTCGCACGACTTCCATTGGTATAAATACCATCCGAGCGCACCTCAAAACGGTCAGCCGCATAAGGGGCCACCTCTAGTTCCACCCACTCACCGTATAAATCTTTTTTGGTCATATCAGGGGCAAAAAACTCGGGGCGAGTTGCCACCAGAAAACTGGCGCCACCCGCTAGAATAATAAACACCAGTAAAAATATTTGTTTGGTCAACCGCACGCTACAACCTCACTCACTGATAATCAGGACATTTTAACCAATCCCATTGTCTACTTTAGACGCAGTTTGCAAATCTTGTGAGTTTGGTTCCCAAACAGACGCTAATTTGCCCCGTCACCTCGCCTCTTTATCGCACGGGCGCGCAGACGACAGCGCATAGTAAACTGACTAAAGGCTTGACACTTATCACCCAAAGAGAATAAAAAGGCACTATAAGTGAATATTTAGATGGAAAGGCATGTGAAGATAAGAAGTACCGCACTGGTTAAAGGATTTCGTCAATCGGCGCCGTATGTCAACGCTCACCGAGATAAAACCGCGGTGATCATGCTGGGTGGCGAGGCGATGGCGGATGAGAACTTTCAGAATATCGTCAATGATATCGCCCTACTCAATAGTCTGGGCATGAAACTGGTGTTGGTGTTTGGCGCCCGCCCGCAAATCAATCATGCTCTTAATCAGTACGGACTGGAAACGCCTTATCACAAAGGTATTCGCATCACCGACAGCCACGCGCTTGAAGTGGTCAAACAAGCGGCCGGTCAAGTGCAGCTCGACATTACGGCGCGTTTATCCATGGGGCTGAATAACACGCCCATGGCCGGCGCTCAGATCAATGTGATCAGTGGCAATTTTGTTATCGCGCAACCCTTGGGCGTCGATGAAGGAATTGATTATTGTCACAGTGGCAAAATTCGCCGTATCGACATTGACGGCATTCAGCGCCAGCTCGATCAAAATGCGATTGTGCTAATGGGGCCGGTAGCCAGCTCAGTGACGGGGGAATGCTTTAACCTCACCTCCGAAGAAGTGGCGACTCAAGTCGCGATTCGGTTACGCGCAGACAAGTTAATTGGCTTTTGCTCCGAACAAGGGGTCTTAAACCAAGACAATGAGGTAATTTCTGAGTTACTGCCCACCCAAGCCCAGCCACTTCTARAAGCCAGAGAAGCCGCTGGCGATACTGGCTCTGGCACCAGTCGCTTTTTACGAGGCGCGATTGCTGCGTGTCGCGCGGGCGTTACGCGTAGCCATTTGATCAGCTATAAAAAAGATGGGGCATTAATCCAAGAGCTGTTCTCGATTGAGGGGATCGGCACCCAGATCGTGATGGAGCGTGCCGAAAAAGTGCGCCAAGCCCAGATTGACGATATCGGTGGGATCTTGGATTTGATCCGACCTTTGGAGCAACAAGGGATCCTAGTGCGCCGCTCGCGAGAACAATTGGAGCAAGAAATCCCCCGCTTTACCATCATCGAACGCGATGGATTAGTGATAGGCTGCGCCGCACTCTATCCGTTTAGTGAAGCGCGCACCGGCGAGATGGCATGCGTCGCCATTCATCCAGACTACCGTGATGGCGACCGCGGCGTCATGCTCCTCAATCACCTCAAACAACGCGCCAAAGCCAAAGGGCTCGAAACCATTTTTGTGCTCACCACCCACAGTCTGCATTGGTTTTTGGAACAAGGCTTTTTGCTCTCTGATGTGTCAGCACTCCCTAACACTCGCCAAGAGCTGTACAACTATCAGCGGCGCTCTAAGGTGCTGACTTTAGCGCTTTAGCGGGTTTCGCCACGCTCAAGAGGCCAACAAGGCATCCGGCAAGCCACTATAACGGGCGGTGCGTGCGCCCACACCGTGGCGCAGCACCGGCCAAGACGCGTAAAGATCAAGTTGGTGCTTCGCCCGCGTGATTCCGGTGTAAATCAGCTCGCGGGTGATCACCGGTGAAATAGTGGGCGGACACACCAACACTGTATGCGCAAACTCCGAACCCTGTGATTTATGCACCGTCATCGCAAACGCAGTTTGATGGGCGGGCAGACGGCTGGCAAGCAAATAGCGCACTTCACCATCGTGGGTTTCAAACGCCACCCGGGTGATCCCCGCGTGTTGTACCGCAATCCCAATATCACCGTTATACAACCCCAGGGCATGATCGTTTTGCAAAATCATGATTGGTCGGCCGTGATACCAGGTGTCACGCTCTTTGGCGATCAGCCCTGCCGACGCCAAATGTTGCTCAATGGCTTGGTTGAGGCCAGCGACGCCAAACGGACCTTCAGTCAATGCGCATAACAATCGAAATTGGCTAAAGGCACTCAGCACGTCCGCCATTGATGACGGATTTTCGAGCGTTGCATTGTCGAGTGAGGTTAAGTAATCGCGATATCCTGTCACCGCTTGTTGCATCAGGGTCTGATAGCTGTCATCACTCAACACATGGTGGATAATATCGCCATAGCCGCGTTTTAACACCGCCCCCACCTCAGCCATTTCTCCTCGGTTCACCGCAAAGGCGAGCTGGCCAATGCCGGATTCGGCATCAAAACGATAACTTTTGCGCAGCAGACAAAGGGCACTGGCGATCGCTGGCGCATGTGGGTTTTCGGGTACGTCAAAGCCTGTTAACTGGCTTAAACGCGCTGCTTGCGCCGATGGATAGCCCGCCTCGGCGTACTGACAAATATCGCCTAGCACCGCCCCCGCTTCCACAGAGGCAAGCTGATCTTTATCCCCCAGCAAGATAATGCGTGTTGAGGGCGCCAAGGCATCGAACAGCTGCGCCATCAAGGGCAAGTCCACCATCGAGGCTTCATCGACAATCAACACATCCGCATGTACGGGATTATTTTTATGATGGCGAAACGCGACTCGCTGCGGAATCGCCCCTAATAATCGGTGAATGGTACTTGCTTGGGTCGGCAGCGCCGCTTTCACGTCATGATCAACAGACAAGGCGGCAATCGCCCGTCCTAGTGATTCAGTCAATCGGTTAGCCGCTTTGCCGGTCGGGGCCACCAGCTTAATAGTGAGCGCTGCAGACGTTGTACGCTCGGCGTGGTGCGACGCCACCAGCGCCGCCAACAAACGGGCGACGGTGGTGGTTTTCCCCGTACCCGGCCCACCCGAAATCACCGCAAAAGGCTGGGTCAACGCGGTGGCTGCCGCCACTTTTTGCCAATCAATCTCCGCCTGTGAGGCGGCAAATAAGCTATCTAGGGTTTGTCTAGCCTCATCCGGTACCGATAGCGCCGTGAGACGCTGGCGAATATGCCCCGCCACTTGCTGCTCGGCATGCCAGTAGCGATGCAAATACAATCGATGCCCGGCAAGCACCAAGGGCGTCGCCTGCGTCCCGTCAGACACGACTGAGGCCTGTRCCAATTGCTCGCTTGGCGCTTGGTTATCAATGTGCGCCAATAAAGACTGCCAAGCGACGTCACTGGGTGGCTGCCACTGGTGCAAATCAAGGCAGACATGGCCTTTGCCCACTTCACGGCTCAGCAGCGCCGCCCATACTGTGATAGTAGCCTTATCTAATTGGGTTTCTTCTTCGCCCATCAAACAAGCAAATTGCACATCAATCGCTCGTAATTCCCCGCGCTGGTATAGTGCCATTAATGCTTGTTTCATACCGACTCTCCAGCAAAGAGGTTGTCCAAGGCGTCAATCAGCGCCTTGTCGGGACGGTGCGCGAACACACCGGTCTCGCCACTATCACTGGCGCCCCGTAAAAAGAAATAAAACACGCCCCCCACATGGGTGTCGTAATCATAATCTGGGATCCGCTGGCGCAAAAAGCGGTGCAGCGCCAAGGTATAGATCTGGTACTGAAAGTCGTATCGGTGCGCGATCATCGCCTCTTTGAGCGCATCAGGATGGTAATCGGCCAAACTGTCCCCTAAATGGTTCGACTTCCAATCCAGCACGTAATACTTGCCATCGGCGCGGAAGGTCAAATCGATAAAGCCTTTTAGCATCCCGCGCGCCGTGTCAAAGGTGAGCTGGCCAGCTCGGGCTGATAACGCATCATATCGCGCGGCGAGTCGATTCAATCGCTGGCAGTCTAGTGCAGCCAAAGGCATCACGAACTCCATCTCCGTTAATCGACTGGCGTTGTCAATTTGGTTGAGCATCAACCCGTGCTCATTGAGCGGGTGTTTCAATACCTGTGTCATCCACTGCTGCAATATCGGGCACCACTGTGGGTCATAGTTTTCCAAGCTAAGATGATGGGTAATAAGCTCAGCGACTTCTTCACTCATCAAGTCGGCGGTAAAGTCCACTTCTTCAAATAAGGTGTGTAAAAAGGTACCGGCTCTCGCGCCTTTGGGAAACGCAAAAACCGACCAAGGATCCACCGCCACATCCGCCGTCTCCTCGTCAGCGAGATCATCGTCCGCGTCCAAGTCATAACTGGCCAATGTTGGTAAAGCGCTAATGTGATGGCTTTGTTTTAACAGCCCTGAGTAACTGGTTAAGCGCCACTGACGGTCAATCTTACCGTCGAAGTGACGCGCGCTTAGCGCCTCGTGCGCGCCCGTTTGAGGGGCATAACGGCTATCATCTGGCTCGGGTGGCGCGACCACAGCCACCGCATCGCTCGCGCTTGCTAATCCAGCCAAGCTCTCGGCCAGCAGGCTAGCATCACCGGCTTCTCCATGCTGGAGCAAATAGCCGAGGGCCGTTAAGTGCAAAGCCGAGTCTTTTTGCCGACTGTTACCTTGTTTAAGGGGCGCACAGCCGATAAAACACCCATACACGGCGCGCGTCACCGCCACATACAGCAAGCGGATATCTTCAGCCAGCCGCTCTTTTTCAGCCCGTTCTTTGCCTTCATCGACATTATCCAGCGCCAGCACCGGCTGATACTGTTCATCGTGATAAAACGGTTGGCTGCTTTCGCGATACTGACAAGCAAACGGCAAGTAAACCAAATCGTATTCCAAGCCTTTCGATTTGTGGATGGTGACGATTTGCACCAAATCACGCTCCGACTCCAACCGCACCTGCTGCTCTTCCGATTGTTGAGCCGGCTCGGCCATTCGCTCTTGTAGCCAGCGGATCAGCGCGTGTGGGTTGTCCAATTGCTGGCTGGCACTTTGCAGCAACTCCGCGATATGCAAAAAATCGGTCACACAGCGCTCGCCTTGCGGCATCGCCAACCAGTTTTCTGCCACTTGGCGAGCACTGGCGACTTGGCGAAGCATCGGCATCACGCCACGGCGCTGCCAAGTGTCACGGTAATGGCTAAAGGCCACCACCTCTTGCTCCCACAAGGCTTCGTCTTGATTGAGTAACGCCAGCTGCTCGGCGGTCAAGCCAAATAAGGGGCTGGCTAGTGCCGCTCGCAACTTACGCTCGTTTTCAGGCTGCATCACCGCCACCAAGATGCGCTCAATATCACTGGCGACAGGGCTGGCGAACACATTATCACGGTTAGAAAGATAGACAGACGCCACGCCTTTTTCGGCCAGCGCTTGCTTGACCAGCTGTGCCTCGCGTCCGGTGCGCACCAACACAGCGATATTGTGCGGCTGAATGTCGGCTCGGCCGGAAGGCGTTTGTAGATAACTATTGCCCGCCACCGATTGATTGAGTACCTGAGTGATATGCTGTGCGGTACTCACCGCTAAGGTCTGTTCAAAATCTTGCTTGGTACACAATTCATCCGGGCTGTGATGCCAAAAGGTGAGCGCGGGCTGCTCGTTTCCCTCCACCACCAGCGCTTTTTGTTTGGCACTAGGCGAAGAGGCCACCGCTAAAAAGGGAATGCTGTCTTGATAAACGAACGGTGCCTTCGCACGTGAGAACAAGGCATTGACCCCGCGCACCATACCATCTGTCGAGCGCCAGTTAGTGGCAAGGTTGTAGTGATCAACCACCTGCGCACGGGCATGAATATAGGTGAAGATGTCGGCACCRCGGAAGGCATAAATCGCCTGCTTAGGGTCGCCAATCATCATTAAACCGGTGCGCTCCCCCCCTTCTTCTTGCTCTTCGAATACAGCGGCATCGTCCGCCACTGGCGGCTGATAGACAGTGCTAAAAATCTGATATTGCAGCGGGTCGGTGTCTTGGAACTCATCAATCATTGCCACCGGATATAAGCTGCGAATACGCGCGGCCAACTGGCCTTGGCTATCTTGGTCTAGTGCGCTGGCAAGCTGAGAAAGGAGATCGTCAAACGAGAGCCACCCTTGACGGCGTTTTTCTTGGCGGAGCAGCTGCCGAACTTCTTTAATCGCCAGCGCGGTTAATCCCGGTTTTAACGTCGGCGGCTGATCAACCAATTCCTGAATTTGATCAAATAGCGCCAGACTCGGTGGCTCAGCTTTACTCTTGGCCGCTAATGTCTGTTGGGCGAATTTTTCCAATTTGTCGGGCAACTGGTAATCAAGCGTCTCGGCATTGGCCCATTGTTCCATCGCATTCAGCCAGTTTGCCAGATGATCTTTGCGATAACTGCGGCCATCGAGCTTGGCGGCGCTGAGCTGGTCGGTGATTTGCTCCCCTGCCTCGCGCCATGCGCGCTTCACCGCATCAATCTTGGCAATCGCCGCTTGGTGTGCCGCCATGAGATCTTCGCCAAGGTCAGGCGCCTTGACCGTGACAGCAGGCCCGGATAAATAGGGCGCAATCTCTTTTAATAAGGCCTCCGGTGCGGGCCAGTAGCTGCTCACCACACCGGCTAACGATTTAGGCAACGGATAAAAACGACGACGCCAAAAATCGGCCGCCGCGCGCGCTTTAATTTGTCGCTCGTCGGTGACAAATTCATGACTGAACAGGCTGCCCGATTCAAACGCATTTTGGGTCAGCATCCGCTGACAAAAACCGTGAATGGTATAGATAGCCGCTTCGTCCATCTGACGCTCGGCCTCTAACAGTCGCTGCGCCGCAGTTTTATGATCGCTAATTTCTGCCAGCAAAGGCTCAATGATAGGGTCGTCACTCTCACCGCGCATAAAGGCAAAACGCGCCTCATGAATGCGGCGCCGAATACGGTCTTTCAGCTCTTGGGTTGCCGCTTCGGTAAACGTCACCACCAGTATTTGCTCTACCCGACACGGCGCTGCGCGGCCATGCCCAAGCAACAATCGCAGGTACAAGCCAGCAATGGTAAACGTCTTGCCGGTGCCGGCGGAGGCTTCGATTAATCGGGCGCCATCAAGTGGCAAGGTGAGCGGATTGAGGATCTGCGGTTCCATATCATTATTTCATCGCCTAGTCTGCCCGCTATTGTAGCAACCCCTTGGGGTAAAACATATTCCAACCAAGACAATCAAGCGGAGCCCACTAACGTTACGATCAAAAAAGGCCAGCATGGCTGGCCTTGGTTCATTGATTGAGACGTAACACTTACGACTGAAGCCAAACTGGGTTGGTCCATGCCGTGCTGCCGTCTTTGTCTTCCACTTCTAGGTTGATCCAACCTTCTGCATCCGCAGGAATAGGCAGTGATAGCTCAAGACGCTGTGTGCTCTCTTCAGGGTTAATGGTAATGCTGTTTAGCACCTCACCACCTTGACCGATTAAACGCACTTCTTTGAGACCATCCGCGGCGACCACGTTAATATCCCATTTATCACCTGCCTTGGCGGTTTCACCAAACATGATGTTTTGTGGGTACAAGATTGGTCCCTGGGTGGCATAGCCGTGACCGGCTTTTAACGCTTTGGCAAAGGCGAGCGGCGTCAATTCGCCGTCAACGTGCGCCATCATACGAATACGACCGGTAAGCTGGTTCCACGCATCATGGGTATCGGTACCGGCTGTGAGGTACATGGCTTCGCCGCTATCCCACATATCATGCGCTTTTTTCAGGGTCGGCTCGTTATCGACACGTGCGTTGAGCTCCATGAGATCGAAACGGTCGGTCTTACCACCCGGCACCGCATCTTTGGCGATATTAGTGAAGTAGCCATAATCGTTATATGGGTGGTTCATCGGCACCACTTCTGCGCCCATCTCATGCGCAGCATCAATCAAGGTGTGCACGTCATCAGTACCCGGATCGACCGTCAGCGCGGCGCCATTGTCGATGGGGAATGGGTTCATGTGTCCCCACGATGGCGAGATCTCAATCGATGGAATGAAAGGTACGCCACGTTTTGCTGATAGGTCAGCAAACACTTTGTGATTAATGGTGGAATCGTGATCGCTGATAAAGGTCAGATCCAAGTCAGTTGCCARCTGAGCACGCACCACGATTTCTGGTGGGGTTACCCCTTCCAGCACATTGCCGTGGTGGTGCAAGTCAGCGCCATACCAATGGTTACGGTTCGGGAAAGTCACCTGAGGCACTTTCACCACTTGTTGGTTGGTTTTGCCCGACTCGAGCGTTACATCCAAAGTTTGTGATTCTGCAGTAAAGCCCGCACCGGCGTTAATGCCTAACTTGTATTCACCCGGTGCCAGTTTTAGCTCGGCATGGCCTGCAGGCAGCAAATCAGTGAAGAAGGTACGCTTACCCAAAAATTCAACCGGTGGCGCTTGGCCTTCAATGATAGTCACACGCGCATCTTTGGCGACACCAGACACCGCTTCTTCCACGTTAAGTGCAAGCGTCGCAGGGCTTTTCAGCGATGTGAAGTCCAGTGTCTGCTCACTGTCAGCACTCACGGTAATAGATTGCGGTTGGCTATTCGCATGGCCGGTCGCCGTGCCATAGACTTGGTACTTGCCTTCTGGCAATGCCATGTTGTATTGACCCTCTTTGGCAAGCGTCCACGCGTAAGGGTGACCGTCTTTTTCAATCATCACAATCGCATCGGCTGGCACCTTACCGTTGTCGGCGCGCAATTGGCCGCTAATGGTGCCCGTCGCTTCGCCATGACGCTCAGCTTCCGCTTTAACAATCGGTGCCATATCGCCGTTGGGAACAACCTGCAGCTTTGAGTCAAAGGTACGGGTCTCGCCCGCTTTAAGCGTGTGGCCCAAATACATATCGCGGCCATTGTATTTGATGCGATCAAAATAAGGCGCGTGCAGTGCGAAGGCCCAATCACGGTCATACGCGACCATGCGATCGGCAAGGGCGTTATCCGCCATCGCTTCTTCATTGCCCTCAAGACCCGGTACCGCGAATTGATAGCCCGTATCCGGCCAAATCGTGTGGCCAGATTCCAGCTCAAGATCGTCTTCGCCTTGGTTGGTCATCACGGTTTTGAGTCCAATCGAATCAGAGCCCGCTTCCAAGGTGTACCAAGTGGTAATGTCGACCTTGTCGAAGTTACGGCTCACTTTGATCACCGCTTTTTCATCGCTGTCTTCCACAATGTCAATCGACTTACGATCGTTCGGCCAAGCCGACCAGCTATTAGGGATGAAATCTGCAAAAGCGACTCGGTCTAGATCAATTTTGCCATTTTTCACCGCCGCGAGGTCCACCAAGGTACCACGTGGCACGCCCCATGGTGGCGCAGACTCAACCGCCAATGCGAACGCGACATGCTCGTTTTTTACCGTGATATCCTGGGCGTGTGTTGCCTCGCCATCGGGAATCGCCGTTTTACCCTGTGTAATGCTGACGTCGGCGTGCGCTGAGGCACCCAACAATAGGCCGGACACTAGGGTCGCCACTGCGCTTTTTGAGAATTTATGCATGAAGGCACATCCTTTTTTTCATGATTTGTTATATGAATTTTCGATGACATTGTGCGTTAACTTAATTACACGTTCAAATAAAAAACCATCAAAAACCACGAAACAAACCCAAAAAACATACGCACACTAATCTTATAAAAACACACAATTTACTGATATAAATAAACAAATATATAAATCACAGCGACAAAATAATCGCAAAACTAATGTTTAGACCACAAACAAATTAATCCGTTAAACGCACGCATTTGGTTAATAAACAAACAACAACGTGATAACAAACCGCTTTTTTAGTGTCGCGTGATGCACCGCATTTAGCCGCCTCGTTCATCGTCCGAGCAAAGGATGTTCCGGTTAGATATTCTTTTTTTACGCATAAAAAAGCCAGACAGGACGTCTGGCTAATAAGGTACGGCAGGGAGATAAGACGCTAACGCTTTTGCCGCTGCGCTAGCATCGGCATTAAGTGGCGATCGCCTGTCGCTAGCAGCGCTTGGCCGAGGCYCTCTCGCCATTGMGGCCAAACACGGTAGATATAAGGATCTTGCCCTTCGCCAGGATTAAAGCCTCCTACAAAGGCATCGCGTATCGCTTTTAGGGCTTTGTCTTGGCCGGTTTCACTGTTATCAAAGCCTTTTTTGCCATCTCGGGCTTTTATCCCCGCTCCGACTGAGCTTGGCAGATAGGTAAGCGGCTGGTTGAGGCCCTGTTGATAGTCTTCAACCAAGGCTTGTAGGTGTGCTCGCGCGTCATCTTTGCTGAGTGGGGAAAACTCGATGGTTTCTTTCACTCCCACCAGCGTACTCGGCACGGCTTCGCCCATTGCGCATTGGCATAAATGATCAATCCATACCGCAAGCTGATGACGCACGGTCAGATCGCCGCAATGAAAGCGGACCAAGCTGTCTTGATAACGCCGATTGAGCCAACCTTGCAATTGCACCTCACCCAAGGCAGTGGGAAGGGTCAGATTAAGCTCAAGATCGGGGCGCGGCGCGGCGAGTAAAGGCGTTAAACGTTGGTACATATCACGGATCACCGTAACTTGCGTATCCAAGGTCAGCTCGCCAAAGTACGCCAAGGGCAACTTGCCCTGTCCTCGCTGTCGGGCCATAAAGTCCTGCACGCTTTGGGGACTGTCATCAGTCTCAATAAAGTGCGCTAACAGCTGATCGCGCAGTTGAAAACGGTGCAAGGTATCTAAGCTAAAGGGTTCAAATTCTTCTAACGGCGCTTCTAACTGCTCAAAGAAGACTTTCAAGCGGCGTTGGAAAAAGTAGCGCACGGGCAACCGCCAAAAGCGCTGCAACTCAGCCAACTCAATCACAGGATCGATATGACTATCCGGATCAGGGCTTAACGCATCACCAATAAATGCCGGCAGTTGCGTCCCTTGCCCTTTGGCAGCCGGTAGCCACTCTTGTGCATAACTTCCATCACCGGAAAAGGCATCAGGGCTAAAGGGCGTTAGCGGATGGAACTGGATAAGTTTTTCTTCCAACCGCTGGCGTGACTGGACTTCAGGTAAATCGCGGTCACCGGCCAAACAGTAGCCTTGGGTACAATATTCAAGCAGCTCGGTAACCAGCACCGACGGGACTTTTAAGCTGTTATCTTGCACTGAGCGCCCGACATAACTGATATATAAACGCTGCTGTGCTGACTGCAGCGCTTCTAAAAACAGGTAACGATCATCGTCACGGCGCGAGCGATCCCCTGCCCGCGTGCGRCCSACCATCAAATCAAAKCCGACRCTAGGCACAGTGCGCGGGTACACGCCATCATTCATCCCAAGCAGACACACCACGTTAAAGGGAATAGAGCGCATCGGCATCAAGGTGCAAAAGTTGACCTGCCCGGCCAAAAAGCGCTGGCTGACTCGTTCGTTATTGAGGCGACCATTAAAGTAATCGCGCACCACGGGCAAGGTTAGCGTGTGGGTAAAGGCGGCATCGCTAAGCTGTGTCAGCCAACTGTCTAACTGGGTACGGATTAATTTGACTGCTAACTCTTCATCCCCTTCAATAGCGAAGCAATCATCTAGCATTTGAGTCAACCGCGCCACCCACGCCTTGCCATCGCACTCAATCGCTAACTGCTGCTGGTAGTAAATTAAGGTGTCGATAAACAGCCCTAACCGCCCCGCCAGCTCCGCATTAAGCCCTTGGACTTCATCATAAGGGACGGTGTCTGCAAACAAGCCGGCCTCACTCGGCATCGCGTAGCCGAGTAGCATACGTTTCAGGCCAAATAGCCACGTATTCTGATACTGCTCGGGCAAGGCAAATTGGCTCGCGGTATGGGTATCAAGCCCCCAGCGAATGCCGGTTTCTTCCACCCACTGCTTAATCTGATCAAACTGTTGGCTGTCGATGGCGAAACGGCGCAACACCGCCGGCACCTCAAGAATTTCCAACAGCTCCGCCGCACTGCATCGACTATCAGGCAGGGTGAGCAGGCGCAAAAAGGCGGCTAACACCGGGCTTTCTTGATCGGCGCTACGATCTGAGATGGAAAACGGAATAAAACGCTCACTCGGCGCATTACCAAACACCGCTTGAATGGCGGGGCTGTAGGCATTGATATCCGCCACCATCACAATCACATCGCGGGGGCTCAGTGATGGGTTGGCCTCAAACATCGCGAGTAGCTGATCGTGCAGCACTTCGACTTCGCGCATCGGGCTGTGACAGGCATGGATTGCGATCGAAGCATCATCTGGCTCGATTTCTGTTTTCGCCGTACTGGTTTCAGTCTGCTTGGGATCGCCCGGCTCATTCAAATCCAAAATATCGGCTTGGATGTGATGCAGCAGATTATCGCGGTTGACCTCAACAAAGCCGCTATCAATCTCATTGCAGGCCATTTCCGAGAGCAGCAGTAAGTTGTCGCGCCCCAGTTTTCCCATCGACGCCAGCAAGCTGTTCCCTACTTCACCGTGCTCGGGCTCATCAAGTCCGAGTGCCAATTGGCTCTCGGCGGGGATGTCTTCAATTCGGCTGATTTTATCCCGCGCCAACGCGGCACGTTTAGCCAGATAGCGCTTGTCGCGAATATCGCCCCAATAGTAACGGCATGGGTTGGTGAACATAAAATGCACCTCCACATGCTCGCCCAGTGCTTGCAACGCATCCAGATAGCGTGGTGGGAGCGCGGAGATGCCAAACACAAAGACCCGCTCAATATCAGCCAGCCCCGCAGGCTTGTGCTGATGGCTGGTTAAGGTATCGATAAACTCTTGATAAAAGTTAGCGCGATGGTAAGGCGATTGGCCCAGCGCCAAAGTATGATCGTATAAGCGGCGCCACAGTTTTTGCTGCCAAGGCTGCACATCGTCAAGCTCAGGCACCGGTTGTTCTTGCTCCCATGCCAGCACCCACTCGGGGCGATAGACCAAATACTGGTCGAAAATATCGGCCACTTTTTCGGCCAGCTGGTAGGCGCGTTGCTGATCCTGGCTATCTTCCAAATACGCGGCTAAATCAGCGAACTCTGGCGCATCCAGACAGCTGGGTAAGATGTCCATTAGCTTCCATGTCATCGCCTCTTTGTTGAAATCACTGCGCTCAGGCACGCCATCTAACACCCGCACAAACAGCTGCCAGATAAAGGTAGCGGGAAGCGGGAATTCGACGTTGGCGACAATCTGCTGCTCGTTGGCGAGTGCCATTTTTAACCACTGCGCCATGCCGGGGCTTTGCACCAGAATAAGTTCTTTTTGAAAGGGGTCAGACAGCGGACGCTGTTGGATCAGGGAAACCAACAAGGATTTYAACAGATCGAGCTGATTAGAGTGATAAACAGTAAACACAAGGCGCTCACATGGGAAAGATAACTGGCATCGATTGTGGCCGATTGCCGTACTAAGCGCAAACCGCCATCGATACGCCGCGACCTCGCACACGGCTTGCTAACCGTGTGATGGCACAGCAAAACGCTGCGCGATTAAACGCGATTGTCACCCACACTGAATGCGATCAGCTGGCTGATATGGTTCAGTGAACGGCCTGACTCTTGTTGCCACTCATTAAATGCCTGTTGCGCTGCTTGCATCGCCCGCTTGGTCTCTCGACCGCTATCAACGATTTTAGTCGCACGCAGGTAGTGCTCGATATCACGGGTGAACAAGAAGGTGTCCTTGCCCATTCGGCGCAAAGTATAAGCGCCCGTATTACCGCCTAAACGCTTACCGTGCTTTTTTAAATACTGCCACAAACCGACAATATCTTCGCTGGGCCAATCGGCGACAAACTGGCTAAAACTGCCGTGCGATTGCTGCACGCGGTGGATCATTTCCGCGTTGTGCGGAATGGTCATCACCTTGGTAAGATGACGAATAATCGCTGGGTTGGTGGCTTTTTCTTCCCACATTTCCGGTGGCATCAGCAGCATTTTCTCAATATCAAAGCCCCAGAACACCTCTTCAAATCCGGGCCATTTTTTACGCACTACCTGCCAACTAATCCCCGATTGAAACACCTTCTGGCTAAACGCTGCGAGCCAGCGATCATCTGGTATCTCACACAAGGCATCATGTTCAAGCGGTGCCACCAGCATATGCTCTAATGCACGTTGACCACCTTTACGTTCGGCGGCACGTTGATAAATAGTGCTAAATTTTTCTCTCATGTCACAATCATGGCAGGGTCAGTAGACAATGGCCCTTATCGTACTGTATAAAAAGACAGTAAATCAACGAAGAGAGGGTGATTATGGCCGTTATCGTCAAGTACGTGGTCGAACGCGAAGGAGAAGAGAAGATGACATTTACCTCCAAAGCCGAAGCCGATGCCTACGACAAAATGTTGGACATGGCAGACGCCTTGTTCGATCTGATTGAAGAAAGCAAACTGGTAGACGACGAAGAAAAGCGTGAAGCCTTGTCGCTATACCTCGCTGAACATAAAGACTCTGTCCTCGAAGCGCTGGGCGCCAAGCGCAAGGCGGCAAAGAAAAAGCCGGCTAAAAGCGAGACCAAAGCGGACACAAATAGCGACGACAAAGACGCCGACGCAGCTTAATGTTGTGATTGCTGACCCTGTTAGGATCCGCGAAAGAGCAAGCCCAGTGGCTTGCTTTTTTTATGCCCGCCCCCTTCACCACCTATGCATTAAGGCGCATCGCTGCCCCGACCTGTGCGGTTTTTTCGTCAGCCGCCGTTTGATCGCTTCCAACCACYGCCGCTTGTCTTTAAGATGAAGYGTTWGATGTTTTAAGCCCAAATATACACAAGGAGATCTTCCCCGATGGCAAGCTTTGCTCTGGCGCTAGGTACAGCGACCAAAAACCAGGACGGTAAAATCATTGARGCCTAYTTCCCGGCACCGCTACTCAACCCAAGCGATGAGCTGGTTAACGCGCTTAGCGCCCTCACCGACTATACGTCGGGTAACCAGGTGATCGAGGTAGCGCCTGAAACATGCGGTGCGATCAGCGAAGCCTTCTCAGCGGCTGACGCCTCTCAAGCGGCAACCTTTGCCAATAAAGCGCAGCAAACCACACAACCCTTGGTACTGGTGATCCTCGAAAATGACATCAAGCCAGCGTCAGTGGCGGAAGGCTTCCTCAAGCTTCAACTGATCTCACACCGCTTAGTCAAACCACACGGTGTGGTACTTGACGGACTCTTTGGTCTGCTACACAACATTGCTTGGACCAACCAAGGCCCGATTGACTTGCCAGAACTGCCTGAGCGTCAAATGGAAGCTCGCCTGAAGGGCGAAACATTGACCGTTGAGTGCGTGGATAAATTCCCGAAAATGACCGATTACGTGGTGCCTGCTGGCGTGCGTATTGCGGATACCGCCCGAGTGCGTTTAGGTGCCCATGTGGGCGAAGGTACGACAGTGATGCACGAAGGCTTTATCAACTTTAATGCCGGTACTGAAGGTGTCAGCATGGTTGAGGGCCGAATCTCCGCGGGAGTCATGGTCGGCAACGGCAGTGATATTGGTGGCGGCGCATCAATCATGGGAACCTTGAGCGGCGGCGGCCAGATTGTCGTTTCAATTGGCGAAAACTCACTACTCGGTGCCAACGCCGGCCTTGGCTTCCCATTGGGCGATCGTTGCACCATCGAGTCAGGCCTGTATGTCACCGCAGGTACCAAAGTCACCATGCTCGACGCCGACGGGAATGCGGTCGAAAGCGTTAAAGCACGTGACTTGGCGGGCAAAGCCGATCTCCTGTTCCGTCGTAATTCAAAAACAGGGGCCGTTGAGTGTTTGACCAACAAGAGTGCGGTTGAGCTCAACCACGAGCTACACGCGAATAACTAATGCCTTGATTGTTTATCAGCGCATCATCAGGCGGCCATCATGGTCGCCTTTTTTATGCCCAGTTAGCTGGAGCCACTATCGTTTCACCGCAGTGCACCAAAACGCACCAGCTGATTTGTGGCACATTTTTAACCACAGGGAAAAGTAGGAAAATACACAGGCGCGACGCGGCCCTGACTGGCGGGTAAATCAGCATTCGTGACCTCTCCCAAGGTAGCATTTTTGTCTTTAAGTTCAAGGGATTTCATGCTTAACAAATGTCAGGATCCGTGAAGGCTCACAGTTCAACTTTTCGTTTTTTCTCCCCCCTTTAAACTTGAGCCAAGTCACGTTATCAAAGGAGGAAAGCGGTAATCTGAATATGAACCTAATACAGGGGAACAAAGAGGAACGAGTATGAGAGTGGAAATTGCAGGCAAAAACATCGAGATCACTCCCGCCATCCGTGAGCGCATCGAAAGCCGCTTTGATAAGTTGGCCAAGTGGCAGGTGGCACTCATCAATCCTCATGCTGTGATCAGTAAGGAGCCAAACCATCAGTTCAAAGTAGAAGCCAAAGCAGGGTTGCCAGGATCAACCATCGTGGCCTCTGCGGAAAGCGATGACATGTATAAAGCGATCAACGAGGTGGGCCAAAAGCTCGAAAAGCAATTAAATAAGGCCCAACACAAAGGCGAAGCACGCCGCAACGACAAATCAACGGCAACGGTTGCAATGGAAGAAAACGCAGCCGACGAGGAAATCTAACCCGCATTGCATTACCTCACCCGCTAAACATGTCAGCCCCGCCCCCGCGGGGCTTTTTGGTGCTTGACAGCATCCCCCGCTGTCAATATGGTTAATTGACACGCAAACATAACAACCAAGGCCCTATGCTGATTATTGCTCGTTTCTTTCGCTTCTTTTTTATCTCGCCTGTGCGGGAGGAAGCGTGCTAAGCCTTAACAGCATGGCGCTCTAACCTCCCAACCGGGAGGTTTTTTTGTATTAGAACAAGGATAATGTATGCCAGACACGCCACTTTCACTGGACGAGATCCGCACGCGGATCAGCCAGTTAGACCATGAATTGCTGACTTTACTGGCCGAGCGCCGCCGCCTCAGCGTGGATGTCGCGAAAAACAAAATCGCGATTCAAAAACCGATTCGCGATCAAGCGCGAGAACAAGCCTTACTGGAAAAATTGGTCAGTGATGGCAGCGCCCACCAACTGGACGCCCACTATGTGCTGAGTATTTTCCACACCATTATTGAAGACTCGGTGCTGATTCAGCAGCGTTATCTGCAAGCTCTGGCCAACCCCGACAATCAACGCCCAGTGGCACGGGTTTCCTTTTTGGGCAGCCAAGGTTCGTACTCCTATCTCGCCGCGCGCCAGTACTTTAGCCGCAAGCAGACTGAATTGGTTGAAATGGCCTGTGACAGCTTTAAACAAGTGGTCGAAACGGTAGAAACCGGCCATGCCGACTATGGCTTATTGCCTGTTGAAAATACTAGCTCAGGGTCGATCAATGAAGTGTACGATCAGCTGCAGCATACCCGGTTATCTATCGTTGGCGAGTTAACCCTTCCCATTGCTCATTGCTTACTGACCGTTGGTGACCAAGATCCCAGCCATATTGATACCCTGTACGCGCACCCCCAACCTCATCAGCAATGCAGCGAGTATGTCGATACCTTAGGCAAAATCAATAAAGTGTACTGTTCAAGCACCGCTGACGCGATGCAACAAGTGGCAGATTTAAACCAACCTAATGTGGCTGCCATCGGCCATGCCGCCAGTGGTGAGTTGTATGGCCTCACGGCAATCAAAACAGACATAGCGAATCAGCAGCAAAACTACACCCGCTTTATTGTGGTGGCCCGTAAGCCGGTGAAAGTGTCCAAACTTACGCCTGCCAAAACCACATTCATTATGTCGACGTCGCAGCAAGCAGGGTCTTTGGTGGAGTGTTTGATGGTATTGCGAGAGCGCGGCATCAATATGACCAAGCTGGAATCTCGGCCCGTGCTCGGCAACCCATGGGAAGAGATGTTTTATGTCGATGTTGAAGCCAATATGGCCAGTGATGTGATGCAAAGTGCACTGGACGAGCTCACCACCCTGACCCGTTATCTAAAAGTGCTCGGTTGCTATCCGTCAGAGACCATTTCTCCCACCGAGGTATCGCTGCCGGACAGCAACGAGTAACCGTCACTGACTATCAACGCGAAAAGCCCACAAAGTGGGCTTTAGCTGATTAATAATCACTCTTTAAACGTTTTATTAGTGGCTGTATCCGTACTGAATTTATAGGGATACTCTTCGTTCAAAGCCCCAACAACCGCCAACCAGTGACGACGAGCTAATGACTTTGGAAGAATAGGCTGTGGAATCAAAGACCATCTAAATAAGTTGAACCCCCAAGATATACCTCCGACAGGGTAAAAGATCCCATCTACTTCGCTTAGCCCAAAGAGCATACCTTCCCAACGCAACGTTCGATGGGGCGGAGCCGTCCAACTTGGATTATCGCGAAATACCTCTCCCTCACTATAAAATGGGTAACTGTTGTTGCGCCTTTCTTGACTACCTACATCGACAAAAGTCCATCCAGACTGACCATTGCCAAACGATGCATGCTTTCCTGAAAACTGCTGCTCTCCAGACGTCGTGACTATATGCAACCAGTGCGTCACCTTGTGGGATGAGACTTCAATAGCGGGAAAGTTTGGCGCCAAGCAATCGTGACTGCCAACTGGAACAAATCGAACCGTAAAGGCCTCTTTGTCTAACCATGTGGGCATCATATGTTCGGTAGCCGCTTCATCATCAAAGCACGCGGAGTAACGTCCATGTTCGAGGTTCACAGCCAGCAATGCATTACGATAGAGCATCAATGCGATAAAAGAAGCAAAGAACACGGTAAAAAGGATAAGTGAAAGATATATCAGAGTGCTTTTTTTCATTGTTTGATTGCATACCAAATAAGAGCGCCTTAAAAACCATATCAAATCAACGGATCAAAGTTCTCTTTTTTGTATAAAATACAGACAAATGCACACTGTAAAAAAACCAGCCAAGCGGCTGGTTTGGGTATAGATTTATCATCTATTGTCGGAGTGGTTTACATAAGCTAGGTCGCGGTGCGATGGGTGGCGTCGTTGGCTTGTCGCAACAGGCCTTGGCTTTCTTGTAAAAAACGTGGGGCATAGTCGCCAAACCAGTTTTCTACTTGCGCGAATGCATCAACAAAGGTGGCTTTGTCGTGCTGTTCAAGCAAATCAATCGCTTCCCCAAAACGCTGGTAAAAGCGCTTAATCATCGCCAAGTTTTGCGGTGAGGACATAATAATATCCGCATACAAGCTTGCATCTTGGGCAAACAGACGCCCCACCATGGCAAGCTCCAAGCGATAAATCGGTGAGCTCAACGCTGTCAGCTGGTCCAAGTTGGGGTTTTCTTCTGCCAGATGGACCCCGTAAACAAACGACGTAAAGTGACGCAGCGCTTGGATCAGTGTCATGCCCTCATCATGCTCAACAGCACTGATCCTGTGTAGTCCCGCCCCCCAAATACGAAATTGCTCGAGCAGCCATTGATAGGCTTCTGGCTCGCGGCCATCGCAGTAAACAATGACCTGCTTAGCCAGGCTAGCCACATCAGGACCAAACATGGGGTGCAGCCCCACAACGGGGCCTTGATGCGCCGTTAACATGGCTTGTAGCGGGCCAGATTTAACGGAGGTAAGGTCTGCCAAGATACAGTCTTTCGGAAGCTGCYGGAGGGCGCTAATCACGGTTTCGGTGACATCAATCGGCACAGAGACCACCACCATGCCGGCATCTGCGAGCAATGCCTCTGCGTTGTCCCAATCGTTTTTCTCCAACACAGACACTTGATAGCCCGATAAACGGAATAAGCGTGCGAATAAGCGACCTAACTGCCCTTCTCCGCCAATCACCACAATGCGGCGCAAATCCGGGTTTAGGCATTTAAATCCTGAGTCGTTTTCGCTGCTGTACGACTCGCGCATTGTGCGTCTCAGCACATCTTCAATCAAATCGGGCGGCACCCCTTGCGCTTCGGCTTCTTCTCGTCGAGACGCTAACATGGCCGCTTCACGGTCAGGCGCATAAATGGGCAAGCCATGCTGACTTTTTACCTCTCCCACTTCCGCAACTAGTGCCAGTCGTTTGGCGAGTAGAGTTACCATTTGTTTGTCGACATCATCAATTTGATCGCGCAGTCGGCTTAGTTCCGCCACCATGATTTAGTCCTGTTGAATCCGTTGTTGTAGAGAAGTTGCCAACGCTTGGTGCGTATGACGCAGCAATTGTTCGGTAGACGCCCAATCAATGCAAGCATCAGTGATCGAGACGCCGTACGCCATCTCTTCTTTGGGCAGATCCGCTGACTGATTCCCCGCATGGATATGGCTTTCTAGCATCAGACCGATAATAGACCGGTTGCCCTGATTGATCTGGTGGATCACATCTTCAGCGACCAAGGTTTGGCGACGGTAATCTTTGCGAGAGTTCGCATGGCTACAATCGACCATCAGCGATGGCGTCAGGTTAGCATCGCGCAGTTGCTGCTCACACTCGGCCACAGAGACTGAATCATAGTTGGTTTGCTTGCCGCCACGTAAAATCACATGGCCATTGGGGTTACCTTGTGTGGTCAATAATGCCACTTGGCCGGCTTGGTTAATCCCCATAAAACGGTGCCCTGAAGCAGCCGCTTTCATCGCATTGGTGGCGGTGGCCAGATTGCCATCCGTACCATTTTTAAAGCCAATCGGCATCGACAGGCCACTCGCCATTTCACGATGGGTTTGTGACTCGGTGGTACGAGCACCGATGGCAGCCCAACTAAACAAATCGCCAATGTATTGTGGACTGATGGGATCGAGCGCTTCGGTGGCCAGCGGCAATCCCATTTCAGCAAGCTCAGTGAGCAGACTGCGTGCTTGCTTTAAGCCAAACTCAACATCAAAGCTGCCATCCAAGTGTGGATCATTGATAAGCCCTTTCCAACCCACTGTGGTGCGTGGTTTTTCAAAGTAAACCCGCATCACAATAAACAAGTGATCGCTCAGCTCATCCGATAGGGCTTTCAGACGACGGGCATAGTCTTTCGCCGCATCGACATCATGAATGGAGCAAGGACCACAGACCACAAGCAGGCGATGATCACGCTTGTTGATAATATCTGCCACGGTCTGACGAGCCTGACTAATCGCCGCTCGGGTACTTTTGGTGATAGGAAATTGATCGCGAAGTTGCTCTGGTGTGAGAAGCACTTGTTCATCGCGAATGTTGATATTGGTTACCGAATCTTTCTGCATGACCCTGCCCTAAAAGATGTTCACTATGTTTTACATAGACAATACCAGCCCATATTTTAAAAGCAATAGTAACTGTATCATTTAAATTACGGTGTAATTTTTAATTTACACATGCATTTTTAATTAGAGTCTTTTATCACCAACAGTTACTATAACGGAGAACTCTAGTTACCCCTTTTTATTGTTATGGCGTTAGTGCTTTCGTTGCTGCAGCAGATGAGCGTGTATCTTGTGATCGCGTATTTGCTGAGCAAAACTCCTGTGTTTATGCCGCTGCTCAGTATTTCTGGGCGGCTATCGCACAAGTGTGTCTGCTATGTGCTTTTTTCCGGCTTCTGTATTCTCGGCACCTATTTTGGGTTGCACATCCAAGACGCAATCGCGAATACCCGCGCTATCGGTGCCGTGCTTGGCGGTCTGCTTGGCGGCCCTGTGGTGGGGTTTTTGGTCGGCTTAACCGGCGGACTACATCGCTATAGTTTAGGAGGGTTTACAGATTTAGCTTGTGCGATCTCGACCACAGCAGAGGGCGTGATTGGCGGCTTAATGCACCGCTACTTGGTCTCTCGCAACCAAACCAGCCGCTTGTTTTCCCCTACCGTGGTCCTGAGCGTGACGTTTGTAGCAGAGCTGGTACAAATGGCCATCATTCTCGCCGTCGCCGAACCCTTTAGTCGTGCTTATGAGCTCGTCAGCGCGATCGCCGCGCCCATGGTGATCGCTAACTCAGTCGGCGCCGCGATGTTTATGAGCATTATTGTTGATCGCAAGACGTTGTTCGAGCGCTATTCAGCAGCGTTTTCCAGTAAAGCACTTAAAATTGCTGAACGCTCGGTCGGTATTTTAAGCAGCGGGTTTAATCAACAAAGTAGTGAACAGGTCGCCGCCATTATCCAGCAAGAAACCGGCGTGGGGGCTGTGGCAATCACAGACCGCGAGAAAATCCTCGCCTTTACCGGCATTGGTGATGACCACCACTTACCCGGTACCCCCATTGCGTCCGATTATACCCGACGTGCTATTGCGGATGACCAACTCATCTATATCGACGGCGCGGATACCCCTTATTGCTGCTCACTGTCTCCCCATTGCAAACTGGGCTCTGTGTTGGTGATCCCGCTGCGTGGCGGGGATGGCTATGTGCTAGGGACGGTGAAGCTTTATGAGCCAAAACGTAAACTGTTCTCGGCAATCAATGTCACCATGGGAGAAGGGATCGCGCGTTTGCTCTCCAACCAAATTTTAACTGGTCGTTATCAGCGCCAGCAAACCTTGCTGACCCAAGCGGAGTTAAACTTGCTACGCGCCCAAGTGAACCCTCACTTTTTATTTAACGCGTTGAACACCATCAGTGCGGTGGTCAAGCGCGAGCCAGAGCGCGCCCGTCAGTTAATCCAGCACTTATCCACCTTCTTTCGTAGTAACTTAAAACAAAACCGTGAAACCGTCTCGCTTGAGCAAGAGCTGAACCATCTTGATGCCTACCTGGAACTCGAACATGCCCGCTTTGCCGATCGAATGAGTGTTGAAAAGCAGATTGATCCGGCTATCTTGCACGCGGTGATCCCCAGTTTCACCTTACAGCCTTTGGTTGAGAACGCGGTGAAACATGGGATCAGTCAATTAATGGCCGACGGTCAAATCATCATTCGTGGTTGGCAAGAAGGCGAGTGCCTGTATTTACAAGTCGAGGACAATGCAGGTTTCTATCAACCAGCGGCACAGCATGCTGGGCTGGGGCTTCGTATTGTTGATAAACGGATACGCGGATTATTCGGCGGACAATACGGGCTTAAAATGACCTGTCAGCATGATCACTGGACTCGTGCCACCGTGACCTTGCCATTAACCGATACTGCCCCAAACAAGGAGACCATGGCATGATTCGAGCGTTAATCGTGGATGACGAATTGTATGCACGTGAGGCCTTGGAAGATGAGCTGCTAGGATTAGGCGGTGTAACCATCATTGGTCAATGCAATAACGCCATTGATGCACTAAAAACCATTAATCACACCCGCCCCGATGTGGTGTTTTTAGATATTCAAATGCCTCGCGTCACCGGCCTTGAGCTGCTTGCAATGCTTGACCCCGAGACCATGCCCAAAGTGGTGTTTGTCACCGCCTATGATGAGTTTGCCGTACAAGCCTTTGAGGACAACGCATTTGATTATTTGCTCAAGCCCATCGAAACCGCGCGCTTAAAAAAGTCACTCGACAAACTGTCGCGTGAGTTAAACCGACAAGAGGACTATCAGGCGATCACACSCGCACTGGAGCTGCTCCCTTGTGCGGGCCATAACCGGATTACCTTAGTGCCTCACCAGGATGTTGAAGTGGCACGCACCTCAGTAACTGGCGTGACACTACTCACCGCCAATGGAGAATCCGTCACCCATTTAAGCTTGAAAGTCTTAGAAGACAAAACGCCCTTAATGCGCTGCCACCGGCAATTTTTGGTGCACCCTGCCGCCATTCGGGAGATCCGGCTGTTAGATAATGGGCTCGCGGAGGTGGTGACCTCCTCCGCTCATTCGGTACCGGTAAGCCGACGTTATCTTAAGGCACTGAAAGATAAACTTGGTCTTACCCATAATTGATGCCGGCACCGGCTTTAGCGCTAGTAAAACTGGCTATTCGCTTGGCTTTGGTAATCGTTATAGCCACGTTGCCACTCCATACGAAAACGCTGTGAACCGGGTCGGCTTTCGCACACGCCCATATAGGGGTTGCCATCCAACCCGAGTTGATACGCATGTGCAGGATTGCAGTATGCGTCAATGCCATGAATATAGCCTTGCTCGTAGTCGAGGTAATTGGCGGTCATACGGTCGCCCGCTTTGTTCACCAGTGTGCGTAAGTCGTTTAAGGTTCGCTGTGGTAGCCCGCGCTGGCCATCTTGCTCACCCAGTCCATACCAGTTTTGCTCATCCACTAACGCTTGTGTAGTCGACGCTGCACACCCCGTCATCAGCACAATAGTCAGTAACGAAAAAAGCGCGTATTTCATGCCACCATCCTTTTGATCAAAAAAGCCCCAGCGAGTGCTGAGGCTTTGATCTTAGCGCATTTTATACGTTATTGCTGTAATACCAATTGGTTAGGATGGCATCATTGCTCGTCAGCAATCAGCTGAGGATTCGGCTTATAGACCACGAGGAACGCAATACYCGCCACCACCGTTGTTACCAGGCCAATGATGGTCGCTGTGTTCATCGGTAAGCCAAAGCCAATGTCGGCGTTGGCTAAGTAGGTCACCGTCACTGCGGTCATAAACATCGCTGGAATAGTGCAGACCCAGTGCAGCTTATCACGCTTAATTAGGTAGGCTGCCGCGGCCCACAACATGATCATCGCCGTGGTTTGGTTGGCCCAACCAAAGTAGCGCCAAATCACGCCAAACTCGGCCTTGGTGATCAAGTAACCCACCACAAACATAGGAATCGCAATCAGGAGACGTTTCATCAATGGCTTTTGCTGAATATTCAAAAAGTCAGCAATGATCAAACGCGCAGAACGGAACGCGGTATCCCCTGAGGTGATAGGCAATACAATCACACCTAATACCGCCATAATGCCCCCGACGGTGCCCAAGAGCGAGGTAGAGACCTCATGCACCACAGCGGCAGGACCGCCATTGGCGAGCGTTTGGTTCAACGCATCCGTAGATTCGTAAAAGCTTAATCCTAAGCTACACCAGATAAGCGCAATCACACCTTCACCAATCATGGCGCCATAAAAGATAAAGCGACCCGACTTTTCATTCTGCATGCAGCGCGCCATCAATGGCGACTGGGTGGCATGGAAACCTGACACCGCCCCACAGGCAATAGTGATAAAGAGCAGTGGCCACAATGGCAGATCAGTGGGATGGAAGTTAGTGGCAAAATCGAGCCCTTGGCTGTAGAAGCTGTGATCGCTCGCGGCCAAACCAATCATTAAGCCAACCGACATAAAGACCAATAAGGCGCCAAAGAACGGATAAAAGCGGCCAATAATCTTATCGATCGGTACCACAGTCGCGAGGATATAGTAAGCAAAAATGATCGCCACCCATACCGGTACACTCATCGCCGATAAGCTACCTAGCAGCTTGGCAGGGCCCAAGACAAAGACCACGCCCACCAGCATCAAGAGTAACACCGCAAAGAAGTTCATAAAATGTTTAGCGAAGTTACCTAAGTGCTCGCCGACTACCGCAGGAACCGACGCGCCTTTTGCTCGGACACTCAGCATACCTGAGAAATAGTCATGGACCGCACCGGCAAATATACAGCCAAACACAATCCACAACATGGCCACCGGTCCATACAAGGCACCGAGGATTGGACCAAAAATCGGCCCAAGGCCTGCAATATTAAGCAGTTGAATAAGATAAACTTTTTTATCAGATAGCGGGACGTAATCCACACCATCGTTCATGCTCATGGCGGGTGTCGCTTGTTCGGGTTTTGGACCGAACACCTTGGTAATAAAGGTGCCATAAGTGAAGTAGCCGGCGATCAAAGCCACTACGCAGAGTAGAAACCAGGACATTCTCGTTCTCCGTCTCGATACGCAGCGATGCTGCTAATCAGTGAGTAAGGTACGGATGCCATTTTGCCCTATTGTTTGTCTATGTCTTGCGCTYTTTCAGTGAGTGGCAACATAGCAAGTTAAATGGTCRTGACGGGCATTAAGTGGTTTCGTGACCTGACTGTAAGAGAACAATAAAAAAGCCCGTCCATCGGGACGGGCTTTCTGAGCAATAAACGCCGGAGCGATTACTTCTTGTTAAGACGCTCTTTGATTCGAGCTGACTTACCAGAACGCTCACGCAGGTAGTACAGTTTGGCACGACGTACTGCACCGCGACGTTTAACAGTAATGCTGTCGATAACTGGCGAGTGAGTTTGGAAAGTACGCTCTACACCTTCACCGCTAGACATTTTACGTACGGTGAATGCAGAGTGCAGGCCACGGTTGCGCTTAGCAATTACCACACCTTCGTATGGCTGCAGACGCTCACGGTTACCTTCTTTTACTTTAACCTGTACCAGGACAGTGTCACCTGCTTGAAACTCAGGCAGGTCTTTTTTCATTTGCTCGTCTTCGAGCTGCTTGATGATGTTACTCATTGTCTATAACCCTAGAATAAACTGAAACTCAATTTGATTCGGCACTTGCTCGATGCTCTTTAATGAACTCGGCAAGTAGTGATTCCTGTTCGTCAGTCAGAGCTAGGTTTTCCAGGAGCTCTGGTCGTCGTAGCCAAGTGCGACCTAGCGATTGCTTTAATCGCCAGCGACGAATGTCCTTGTGGTTTCCGGATTTTAGCACCTCTGGTACCGCCAACCCATCTAACAACTCAGGACGCGTGTAGTGTGGACAGTCTAACAACCCGTTGGCAAAGGAGTCTTCCTCTGCTGACGCCATGTCGCCTAAAACGCCCGGTACAAACCGAGCAACAGCGTCTACTAACGTCATCGCGGGCAGCTCGCCCCCACTGAGCACAAAATCTCCCACCGACCATTCTTCATCGACGTGAGTTTGTATAATGCGCTCGTCTACCCCTTCGTACCGGCCACAAATCAAAATAAGTTTTTCATTGCTGGCCAGTGATTCGACCCCCGCTTGGTCGAGCTTACGCCCTTGCGGAGAGAGGTAAACCACTTTCGCGTTATCGCCTGCGGCTTGTTTGGCAGCGTGAATGGCATCGCGCAACGGCTGAACCATCATTAACATACCGGGGCCACCGCCGTAAGGTCGATCATCAACCGTACGATGTTTGTCTTGGGTGAAATCACGCGGATTCCACGTTTCGACGTTTAACAGCCCTTTTTTAACCGCTTGGCCCGTGACTCCAAAATCAGTGACGGCTCGGAACATTTCTGGAAAAAGGCTGATAATGCCAACCCACATATTTCCGCTCGCTTACTGTTGGAGTTTAAAAACCAGGATCCCAGTCAACTTCGATCCGTTGAGCAGTGCGATCAATCGACTTGATGACCTGCTCTTCAAGGAACGGAATTAAACGTTCCTTTTTGCCAAAAGCATCTTTCAGGTTGGCTTTAACGACAAGTACGTCGTTCGAGCCCGTTTCAAGCATGTCTGTCACAGTACCGAGGTGATAGCCTTTCGTATTCACCACGTCCATGCCAAACAGCTCACGCCAATAAAACTCTTCATCCGATAACGCTGGCAGTGCTTCAGCACTAACGGCGATTTCGGCATTGGTCAGCATCTGCGCGTCTTCGCGCTGATCCAGCCCTTTGAGCTTGGCAACATACCCTTTGTTGTGGCGCTTCCAGTCTTCTAACTCGAAACGTTGCCACTCGCCACGCACCTGGATAAACCACGGTGAGTAGGCAAAAATGCTCTCAGCTTCTTCAGTGTAAGAAAAAATCTTGAGCCAGCCTCGAATGCCGTATGACGAGCCAAGCTTGCCGACGACGATAGTTTCTTGCTCACTCATTTCTTCTTTTAACCCTGACACTGATTGCTTACGCTGCTTTCGCTGCGTCTTTGATCAGCTTAGCAACACGGTCAGAAACCGCAGCGCCTTCGCCAACCCAGTGGTTTACGCGATCCAGGTCAAGGCGTAGTTTCTCTTCCTGGCCTTGAGCTACAGGGTTGAAGAAACCGATTTTCTCGATGAAGCGACCGTCGCGCGCCTGGCGGCTGTCAGCTACAACGATTTGATAGAATGGGCGTTTTTTCGCGCCATGACGTGCCAAACGAATGGTTACCATATCGTCCTCATTTGCATTACTTAATAAAATTGGCCCCGTTTCGCGTAAGCAATGCGGGGCCTCGTGCCAAAATAAAGCTCGGGAATTTTACTCTTTATTGCTGTGATTGCAACTGGTTTAGCCAAATTTTCACCAGCTGTCCCAAGCCTCACAGCGAGTTGTCATGCAGGCTGACGCTTCATCCGCCTGCAAAATGGGTTAGCCCATAAAGCCACCACCAGGTCCACCCGGCGGCATCATGCCTTTCATCTGACGCATCATGTTACGCATGCCGCCTTTTTGCATTTTCTTCATCATTTTTTGCATCTGGGTAAACTGCTTGAGCAGACGATTGACGTCTTGCACTTGGGTCCCAGAGCCGGCTGCGATACGTTTTTTGCGCGAGCCTTTGATGATCTCAGGGCGTTGACGCTCACGTGGGGTCATCGAATTGATGATAGCTTCCATTTGCACGAACATCTTATCATCAACGTTATCTTTCACGTTGGCCGGTAAGTTCGACATACCCGGGAGCTTATCCATCATCCCCATCATGCCGCCCATGCTTTTCATTTGCTGCAGTTGGTCACGGAAGTCGCCCAGATCAAAGCCTTTCTTTTCTTTGAACTTCTTGGCCATTTTCTCGGCTTTGTCTTTATCGACATTACGCTCGAGATCTTCGATAAGTGACAGCACGTCACCCATACCCAAGATACGGGATGCCACCCGGTCAGGGTGGAATGGTTCCAGTGCGTCAGTCTTCTCACCCACACCCAAGAATTTAATCGGCTTACCGGTAATATGGCGAACCGACAATGCAGCACCACCACGCGCATCACCATCGACTTTGGTCAATACCACACCAGTCAGTGCTAACGCATCGTTAAAAGCCTTGGCGGTGTTCGCGGCGTCTTGACCGGTCATGGCGTCCACCACAAACAAAGTCTCGACTGGGTTTATCGCATGGTGAACGTCTTTGATCTCGTCYATCATTGCATCGTCAACGTGCAGACGACCGGCGGTATCGACGATCACCACGTCGTAGAATTTGAGCTTCCCTTCATCGAGCGCTGCTTTGGCGATATCTACTGGGTTCTGGTCTGCGCTCGACGGAAAGAAATCAACGCCAACTTCACTGGCCAGTGTTTCCAACTGTTTAATCGCCGCGGGGCGATACACGTCAGCCGATACCACCAGCACTTTTTTCTTATGGCGCTCTTTGAGCATCTTACCCAGTTTACCCACACTGGTGGTTTTACCGGCACCTTGCAGGCCCGCCATCAGGATCACCGCAGGAGGCTGGGTGGCAAGATCAAGCTGCTCATTAGCATCGCCCATCACCGCTTCCAGCTCGGCTTGAACGATCTTGATGAATTCTTGCCCCGGGGTCAGGGTTTTCGATACCTCAATCCCCACGGCGCGCTCTTTAACGCGTTTAACAAAATCACGAACCACAGGGAGCGCGACATCGGCTTCCAGTAGCGCCATACGCACTTCGCGCAGGGTTTCCTTGATATTGTCTTCCGTTAATCGACCTCGGCCGCTGATATTTTTTAGCGTCCGGGATAAACGTTCTGATAAATTTTCAAACATGCGTTACTCGCCCACTCGTCCTATTGGCCCATGACATTGACCGTCAGGGTGCAATCGCTGTCGCGAAATTAATTGAGATTATACCGCAATCCCCCCATCGCTTGCATGTATCGATAGCGACAGAGATTGAGGCAAGGTATACTCACACCTTCATTCTTATTGATTAACTGACTGATCGGTGACGATGGATATTCTGACAGCCTTATTGGCATCACTGCTTTATCTGGCCGCCATTTTGCAGATCATCCCCGGCTTGTCCAGCAACAATCAGATTAGTGCGAAGCCGGTCTTC
The DNA here is from genome assembly GCF_001995355.1 of Salinivibrio sp. PR919. Taxonomy (NCBI): domain Bacteria; kingdom Pseudomonadati; phylum Pseudomonadota; class Gammaproteobacteria; order Vibrionales; family Vibrionaceae; genus Salinivibrio; species Salinivibrio sp. PR919. The sequence continues at coordinate 34,031 of NZ_MUFL01000011.1, forward strand.
TTTACTGCACTGGCTGCGCTGGCATTGCACGCATATCTGCTCAAGGATTTAATCCTTTCTGGCAGCGGGCAAAATTTAAGCATACTCAACGTCGCGTCGTTGGTAAGTTTCATCATTGCTATGATGACTACCGGCCTGATTTTCCGACTCCGTTTATGGTTTTTGCTGCCGGTTGTCTATGCCTTTGCGGGGTTAAACCTCGCCAGCGCGACCTTGCTACCCGGTGCCTTTATTACCCATTTAGAGTCACACCCTGAGGTGTTGTTGCATATCTCCTTGGCGCTGTTTGCGTACTCGACCCTGATGATTGCAACCTTGTACGCACTGCAGCTGGCTTGGCTCGACTATCAGTTAAAACATAAAAAACGTCAGGTCATCAACCATAACGTCCCACCTTTAATGATGGTGGAACGCCAACTTTTCAACATTATTTTAGTGGGTCAGAGTTTACTGACGTTCACCTTAATTACTGGATTTGCTTTTGTCGATGATATGTTCGCGCAAGGAAAAGCGCATAAAGCCTTCCTATCGATGGCAGCATGGGTGGTCTATGGTGTGCTACTATGGGGCCACTATCAATCTGGCTGGCGTGGACGTCGAGTGATTTGGTTTAGTATTGTAGGCGCCTTTCTACTCACATTGGCCTACTTTGGTAGCCGATTTGTTCGCGAGATCCTTATTGCGGGTTAATCGTCACTCTAGAATGCATGATGGGTGCGCTCACCACCCAAAGGCATGTCAGTGTTATACTCTCGAGCAGACGCTCACATTTTAAAACAAACGTAAGGAACAGTTCGTTGGACGACATATCGACGGGAATATTAATTTCCTTCTTGGTATTGCTTATCGTCATTTCCGGGTATTTTTCCGGCTCTGAGACAGGCATGATGGCATTGAATCGATATCGATTACGCCACCTTTCTAAACAGGGCCATACCGGTGCCAAGCGCGTTGAAAAACTGCTAGCACGCCCGGATCGCTTGATTGGACTCATTCTAATCGGCAATAACCTCGTCAATATTCTTGCCTCTTCTATTGCGACTGTCTTAGGGCTACGTCTTTATGGTGATGCCGGTATTGCGATTGCGACCGGTGTCCTGACGATGGTGATTTTGGTGTTTGCAGAAGTGACACCGAAAACCTTGGCAGCCTTATACCCTGAGCGCGTTTCCTTTCTCAGCAGCTTTGTACTCACCATCTTAATGAAGGTGTTTTACCCGGTTGTAAGCTTGGTGAACTTCATTACTAACGGCTTTCTACGCTTACTTGGCTTAGGCGTGAAAAGTGATGGGAAAGACAATTTAAGTACCGAGGAGTTGCGTACCATCGTTAATGAGGCCGGCAGTTTAATCCCTCGTCGTCACCAGCATATGCTGATCTCGATCTTAGAGCTCGAAGAGGTGACGGTAGACGATATTATGGTGCCACGTAACGAAATCACAGGGATCAATGTCAACGATGACTGGAAGTCTATTATGCGCCAGCTTACCCATGCGCCACATGGCCGTATGGTACTGTATCGTGACACCATCGACGAAGTAGTCGGCATGTTACGGGTACGAGAAGCGTACCGCTTGATGGTCGAGAAAAACGAATTCAATAAAGAGACCTTGTTGCGCGCTGCAGATGAAGTGTACTTCATTCCAGAAGGCACCCCGCTCAACGTACAGATGCTGAAATTCCAACGTAACAAGCAACGCATTGGTCTGATTGTGGATGAGTACGGCGATATTATCGGTTTGGTGACCTTAGAAGACATTCTCGAAGAGATCGTGGGGGAATTTACCACCTCACTCTCGCCAAGCTTAGCCGAAGAAATCACTCCGCTGACAGATGGCGGTTACCTGATTGAGGGTAGCGCCAATATCCGTGATTTGAATAAGAGCCTGAACTGGGATCTCCCTACCGACGGCCCCCGCACATTGAACGGTTTGATCTTGGAGCACTTGGAGGATATTCCTAATAGCCGCCTAAGCGTGGAAATTGACGGCCACCTAATTGAAATCGTCGATGTTGCCGAGAATATGATCAAACAAGTTAAAGTGCTGCCAATCCAAAAGCAGAAAGTCACCACCGAGTAGAACAGAATGCGCCGTTAAGTTTTCTAACGTTAGAACTACTTAACGGCTCTGCCTTTTTCCCGTTATATTGACCTTATACGCAAACCTCTCACTGATCAGCGGGGCTCTGCTCTACCATTGCTTGGTGCTCAGTTTGGTAATAACGCAACGCTTCAACAAAGCTGTCTTCTTTGATGGGTTTGACAATCACATAATTTGCCCCGGCCTCATAAAAGGCTTCATGCACACTGCCATATGCATCGGCAGTACACGCATAAACCGGCACATTAAGCCCTAGATCTTGGCGAATAGCCTTAGTGGCATCAATGCCACCCAAATTGGGCATTTGGTTATCCATCAACACAAGATCATAGGTGCTTTCGCGTAAAGATGTAAGTGCTTGCTCACCATCTTTTACCCAATCCACGCTGATGTCGTGTTTTTTGCAGAACGCTTGTGCCACCATCGCATTAATCTTGTTATCTTCCACTAACAGCACGCGCTGAATGCCCGCCTGTTTGGCGTCAAACACGGTGCTTTCCACCATGGTTTTAGGTTTATTATCTACATGTTCGACTGGCACCGTCAGCGTAAAGCAGCTGCCTTTCTCCGCTTCACTGGTCACCTCAATCGTACCGCCGAGTAAGTCGAGCAGACTCTTGACGATGGAAAGCCCCAATCCACTGCCGCCGTATTTGCGCGTCACACTTGAGTCAGCCTGAACGAAAGGATCGAATAAGGTGTCGAGTGCGTCTGCACTCATGCCCACCCCTGAATCTTGCACTTTTATAATCAAGCGGTGCTGATCCCCCTCCATTGGGGTAAGTTTGACTTCAAGCGCCACATTACCCTGATGGGTAAACTTCACCGCATTACTCATCAAGTTAAACAGTATTTGGGTCAAGCGTGATTGATCAGAGCGTATCACGGTGTCGTCTGCGAGATTAGACTCAATAATCAGTCCAATACGCTTACTTTCGCATAGCGGCGTATAGATGTTTTCTACCGTACTGATGATATCGTGCAAATAAAAATCACCGTACTCGATGGTCATCTTACCTTGCTCAATTTTGGACAGGTCCAAAATATCATTCAGAACAGTCAGTAAGTGCTCACCACTTTGGTACAAACTTCCCAATAGCTCGCTCTGCGCTTTATCTTCCACTTTATCGCTGAGTATTTGGGTAATGCCCAGAATGCCATTGAGCGGTGTCCGGATCTCATGGCTCATCTTAGCGAGGAATTCTGATTTTGCTCGGGCGGAGGCTTCTGCCGCTTCTTTGGCACGTTGGCTTTGCTGCTCTGCTTCAATCAACGACGTAATTTCCTGCCCTTGCCCGATGACAGCTTTGACTTGGTTATCGACCATCAAAGGGGCAAGGTTCCAACGATACACGCGGTTATTGATATGGATATTGACGCCTTTAAGAATGGTACCATCGACGGCACGCTTGAGATACGGCGAGATAGCGCGCATAAACTGCATGTACATCCAGCTCGTTTGCTGCGCATCGGCATCATAATTCAGTTTTAATTTGGCCGCCGGGTTAATACGCGTGATGGCAAAGTCGGTATCCCAAACAATAATGGGTGAGAGCGCATAATCAAACAAATCCTGCAATGACCGCTCTTTTTCGTAAAGGGCATCAAATGTCGATTCGAGTGTCTGACCGATGTGATCAAACTCTTCAATATCAGAGCCCGCAAAAGGCAAGGTTCGCTGGCGTGAGGTCGCGCCCAATGTATAACGCATCAACTTATCGAGTGAGCCAGCAATACGGGTTTTTACAAACCGGTTGACCCAAATAGCCGCCACTAAAATCACTAACGTGGTAAGTAAAAGGTTGATCCCCATTTGGCGCTGTAACGCGAGTACATTGTCATTGCGTTGCGCCGACAGTACGGCGATGTTTGAGTTTTCCCCTTCAATACGCAAATTAGCGTGACTGATAAGATAGTTGCGAAACGCTTGGCTWCTCCCCTTAGTGGGTAAGGTGAGTTCGTTAGCGAAATTATCATCCCCGGTCAGTGTGGAAGCGAGCGTTAACTCTTTAACCGATAGCCAAACGGCTTGCGTACCACTGGCTCGCTGCAGACTTTTGGCAAAAGAAAAATTGCCATTGAGCATCACCGCAACATACAGGTAACCGCCCAACTTACCACTGGCTTGGAAAACGATCGGGGTTTTACGCATAAGCACATACCCCTGCTCCATCTCGGTAGTAATGGTGGTCAGTGTCCAGCGGTTGATATCTCGCAGCTGTGCGCGCAAGCGCTCAAGCCCTTTGTCATCAATGCCATGAAAAAGGCTACTGCCATCGTGCCATAGCAACTCGCCATCACGGGCAATAAATCGGAAATCAGGGGTATTGGCGGCATCTTGCTGCTCTTGCTCGATAAAATAGTCATCGAGAGCAATCCGATCGCCTCGTGCCACCAAGGCTTGCAATGTCATACTGGATGCATTGGTATTTTGGTGGATCTGCAGCGAGTCTAGGCGACTATCAAACACATTCTGTAACAGGCGTGACGTTTGTGTCAGCGTGCGCGTCACTTCCTGATTAATACCCGCCAACGTCAGCTGATAACTCTGGACATAAACGCCCACGGTCACAAACAAGAAAAACACTACGATAAGACGCGTGAGTAGCTGTGAAAGTGACAGTTTTTTGGAGCCTGACATAGTCATGATGCGTTAATCCGAGTATCTGAAAGCCTGCTTCTTAAGCGCATTAATACGCTCAGGACTGTCCTCTTTCGTGACAATTTCAAATCGGCCTGAGTATACCACGGGCACAGGCTGATCCTGCAGATCGCGTTTAATCGCCTCAGCCATTGCCACACCTGTGTCATCATTCATTCGCATCACAGTAACGTCTAGGTCGCCACGTTGTAGGGCGTCAAGCTCTGCTGAACCGCCCCCCCAGCCATTGATCACGACCTCATGCCGATTCAATTCTTCAAGCGCATCAATTGCACCAAAGGCCACGTCCGTAGCGCATGCGTAAATAAAATCGAGGGCTGAGTTATTGTTCAATATTGCTTTAGCCGCTTCATAGCCTGACGCTTGGTCACCTTTGGTGTAGTAAGCGGACAACAGGTGATTGTGACTGTGGTTATTCATCGCATCGATGAATGTATCGCCACGCGCATCACTGACATAGCCTTGAGAAAAATACAGCACCGAATAAGAGGCGCCTTGCGGATAACGGGTACTAAAATAGTCTGCTAACGCTAAGCTTCCTTCTTGGTGGTCAAAGCCAACATACAGAAACGGCTGATTGCCCTGCCACGACTTAACCGGTGTGGTGATATTTTGCAGGATCAGCTTGGTTTTGTTTTGCGACAATACATGGTTAATAAATTTACGATGGCGAACACTGTTGAGAGTAAAAATCAGGTAGTCTGCGCCATCACGAAGTGCTGCGAACAAGGAAGCACTTTGCTCGCGAATATCGTTGTTGGGCCGTGTGGTCACTTGCTCCAATTCATACGGGATATTCAGCGCTTGCAGCCGGCGTTCTAAAGCGAGGATATTGCGCTGCCAATAATCCGAAATCTGCTCTCCCGGCACGACGACTGAGATTTTAATCGTTTTAGGAGACGTCTTGAGCGGCTCCGGCTCTGCTTGCACTTGGCGATCAAGTTGCTCAGTCAGCGCATTTTGTTCAGGATGAAGGTCGAGGTATTCACTGTAAGACCAGTAATCATTAAGGGCAGCCAGCGCGCTAGGCGTCATCATCCAGATAATGACGCCACATATTGCACGAACAATATTGAGATGAGTGGGTTGCCACTTACTTAATTTCACGTTGGGTCTCACTACCTTATTACTTGCCAGATACCTATCAGCTTAGCGAATACCCGCACATYGCACAGCACCGAACTTCAGAAGCGTGCTTCATTAAGCAAAAAAGCTGCAATCGCGCATACCCCTTCACGTAATTTATCCAACAATTAAGACATTCGGGTTTTTATTCCCAATGGCGGTAGCTGGTGACATAGCAAAGAAAGAGGTCAATAGTATAAAAAACGCCACCGGACGGTGGCGCCTGAATGTCTACTTTTTCGTATTCAATGTCGTATCTATCTATGCAACGACCTTAATCCACACGTAAGGTTTGTAGCATCGACTCAGGTAGCGACAGATCATCGTTTTTATTCACGGTGATCCCAGCATCAATGATCGCACGTGCAATATCCTTCGCCTCAGAGAGAGAATGCATTGCATAGGTGCCGCATTGGTACTCATTCAGCTCTGGGATTTTATCTTGCGACGGTACCGTTAATACATCTTCCATCGCCGCTTCCCAAGCGCGTCCCACGTCGCTTTCTTTAGGTTCACCAATCAAGCTCATATAAAAGCCCGTCCGACATCCCATCGGGGAGATATCAATGATCTCAACATCCTTGCTATTTAAGTGCTTGCGCATAAAGCCTGCAAACAAGTGTTCCAGCGTATGGATGCCTTTTTCCGTCAAGATCTCTTCATTGGGTCGGCAAAAGCGCAGATCGAACACGGTGATCGTATCACCACCGGGCGTTTTCATCGTTTTAGCCACGCGCACTGCAGGTGCATTCATACGGGTATGGTCGACCGTAAAACTATCCAATAACGGCATTTTGCCCTCCTTTTAATTCATCACTGTGGCTTAGAAAGGCCACCAGCTCAGATTGTCCTCTAAACGTTGCCGACAGCCTTTAAGCTGCCAGCCATAGTCCTTGGCTTGCTGCTCTACTTTTCGCGCGACGCGTTTGAGTCCGGGTTTGCGCTCAAAAGAGCCGCGCTGAAAACCGCCGCGTCCTTCATGGTAAGCCAAATATTGTCGGTACACATCCCATTTAGACACACCGAGTTGACGATAGGTTTCGTTGGTGTACCAACCAATAAATTGCAATGCATCATCGAAGTTGGTGCGCGAGCCGCCATTACCGGTTGCCTTTTGATAGTCCGACCATGCTGGGTCTTGCGCTTGTGCATACCCATAGGCACTACTCACACGTCCCCAAGGCAAAATGCCTAGGACATAATCGCGAGGCGGCAAAGCATCATGGACAAACGCACTCTCTTGTTTCACGAAGGCCATCGCGACTTGGATGGGTGTTCCCCACGCCTTTTCCATCTCCACCGCCGCTTCAAACCAATCTGGATTCTGATCAAAAATCGCACATAGGTTATTTGGATTATCCGGCGGGGGCGTTGCACAGCTAGACAGCAATAATGCCGCCCCTAGTGCCGCGAAAATTCGCCTAAAACGCACCCAAGTCATCCTCCGATTTACCAGCTTTCTGCCATTGGCACATCTTTGAAATAGTCTTTCAAGAAGGCCTCAAAGCTGAGAGTGTCACTGGCTTCGACATCTTTTTGACGGGCGATACTGGCATCTGCTTCTTGCAAAAATTCCGCATCACTGTGGACACGATAGTCATCGCCTCTCAGCGCTGTCTTGTGCGCACTGGCTAACCCTAAGCCCACATTACCAATACCACCTTGGGCAATAATATCGGCAAGCAAGCGCCCAGAGAGGGTGAGTTCAGGGTTGTCAAAGCAAGCCATCATTTTATCGCAGACGGTTTCGTAGCGATTATCGCCCACCGCTCGGTCCATCACGACAGCCAATTGTTTGAGCTCAGCCATCACTTGCAAACCCCACTCCGCTTGTGAGCGCTGATGGCCGTTACATCCGGTGGTCAGCAATAAGCCTGGCTTGCGCCCCTCAATCACGATCTTGTTCCAGTTCTCGCGCCAGCAATTGAGCTCCGCATCCGTCATCGGGTCTGACGGTGAGAGCGCGCACCAACTTACAAAGAGATCTAAGAAATGGATTTGGTCTTGTTCAATACCAACCGGACTGTAAGGGTTAACATCTAGCGAGCGCACTTCAATGTACTCGACACCGGCACGATCTAGCGCTTCTGTGGGCTTTTCACCACTTTTCGCATTGCGTTTCGGACGGATAGGCGCATAGAGTTCATTCTCTATCTGCAAGACATTGGTATTGAGCTGGCGATAGCTGTCACCATCACGGATCCCAAGTTTGGCAAACTCGTGAGAAGGGGTGCGAATCGCACTGCGCAGCCCTTCCAAATATTGCTCAAGGGTATTAAAGCCGATTCTTAGCTCGGCTTGTGCGTTGTTGGTATAGCCTAAATCACTGAGACGCAATGAGGTTGCATACGGCAAATAACAGGTGCCTGAGGGCAAATGCTCAAACGGCAACCGGGTCTGTGCATGCTTAATAAAAGTGCCACACAAGGCAGGTGACGCACCAAACAAGTACGGGATCATCCAACCGTGACGGTAGTAGTTACGGATAAGATCAAAATAGCCTTGCGTGACTTGGGCTTGCGTCACGGACTCCGTGTGGTAGAGATGCTGCCAAAACGTCTCTGGGAGGGAGATATTAAAATGCACCCCAGAGATCACTTGCATCACACTGCCATAGCGATGTTTGAGCCCTTGGCGATAAAGTGTTTTCATCCGCCCGATATTCGAGCTGCCATATTGTGCCAAGGTAATATCGTCTTCAGAGGCGACCACACATGGCATGGACATGGGCCATAGCTGCTCGTCACCCATTTGCTTGTAAGTAAAACGGTGAATGTCTTGCAGCTCATCGAGCATTCCGTTGACCGATGTATTGACGGGCGTAATAAATTCCAACAAAGACTCCGCAAAGTCCGTAGTGATCCATCGATGCGTTAGCGCTGAGCCAAGTGCATCTGGATGCGGCGTCTGTGCCAAGTGCCCGGTTGGCGTGATCCGTAAGGCTTCACGCTCCAGTCCTCGGCCAATCCCCTTTAATGCTTCTGGGTTTTGCGCCAAACGCGCTAACCGCTGGGTGAAATCAGTCAAAACGTTTCTCTTACCTTTGTGCTGCGTGACGGGTTAGGATAAACAAGCTATCACTCAAAAGCCATCACGCAGCGACATGTGTTTACTCGAAGCGGCGTTAGCGATACTCAAGCGTAAGCGGATTCACCGGCAAACCAAGCGCTTTCAGCTCTGGCGCAAGCTGTTCGGCATCTCCGACAACGATGATTTGATAGTCATTCGGATTAAACCAACGTCTCGCTGCCTGATTTAAGCGTTCAAGATCAATTGTCTGAATGATCGCTTGCTGCTCATCGCGGTAGTTGTCGGGCAAGCCAAATTCCTCAACATGGGCAATTAAACCTGCCTTTTCCCACGGGGTTTCATAGCTCAGCGCATCTCGTTGCCCGCTCGATTGGCGCAGGTAAGCGAGCTCTTGCGGTGTGAAACCATTTTCCGCCGCATTGGCCATTTCCTGCCAAAGCTGGTTGATTGCATCAACCGTCGCGTCCGCACGGACATCAGCATCAAACTCAATGGTGCCGAGTTGACGCCCACTGTACACACCGCCACCGGCGCCATAGGTATAGCCTTTATCTTGGCGCAGGTTCTGATTAATACGTGAGTTGAAGTTGCCGCCAAGGTTAAAGTTGGCCAGGCGTGTGATAAACATCTCGCCGGTCGCATCATAAGGCATACCGTGGCGCACCATACGGATACTGGTTTGCGGCGCTTTCGGTTTATCTACAAGCCAAATTTGTGGCTGTTTTTCATCCCGAGGAACCGCGCGGGCGATTTGAGGCTGCGAACGAGGCGCCTCTTGCCACGGTGTTATTTGGTTCGCCAACGTCACGGCTTGATCGCGTGACACATCCCCCACGACCACGAGCTGGCTGCCTTTCAATACATAGTGTTGGCGATAAAACGCACGTACATCATCGATGGTCAGTGCCTCAATATCTTCCATTACGCCACCTCGTGGTGACCGGAATACCGCGTCTTGGAACAAGAGCTCTCGAGTAGCTTGGTCTGCAAGCCAGCTGGCATCATCGGCACGCGAAGCCATCCCTTCCAGCAGTTGCGCTTTTACCCGCGTGAAGTCTTGCTCGGAGAAGGTAGGCGCACTTAACGCTTTGTGAACGAGTTGCAGGGTTTCACCTACATGTTTTTTCAGCGCAGTAATCGTGATATAGGTTTCATGCTCATCGGCTTCAATACTCGCCTGACTCCCCAATTGCTTCAAAGCTTGGGTTAACTCCGCCGCGGTCATCCCCGCCCCACCTTCGGTGACCATTTGGGCAGTAAGGTTGGCGAGACCACGCTTGTCATTCGGCTCCATTAAGGTACCGGCAGGCAAGGTCATATATAGGGTAACCGTCGGCGTTTCGCGACTCTCCGTCCCAGCGAGATGAATGCCATTATCGAGGTCCGCACGATAAATCTTCGGCACGTTCACCGTCACACTACCGGACGCTGGAGGCACTTGGGTGCGATCGATATTTTCCGGCGTACGACGGGGGGGCAGCTTCTCTTGTGAAGGCGCGACGCTTTGCGCGTAGTCGGGGCGCTGATACACAAAGTTAGCTGGCTTCGCCACCAAATCCGTACGCTCGTAAGGCACGACACTCAGATACACGGCAGGCTTACCTTTCAGCCAGCGGTGGAAACTTTCCATCACGTTTTCAGGGGTCACCGCCTCAAGACGCGCTAAACGTGCTTCTAAGCGATTGGCATCACCAAATAAACTGAAGTCACTGGCCAACTGCTCGACTTTACCGTCCACACTTTGCAGCGCGAAAATGTCATCCGCTTCAGCCATGGTTTTGATGCGAGCAATACTTGCCTTCGATACCCCTTGTTGTTCAAAGGTCGTAAGCGCGTCCATCAACAGGGTTTCAACCTCAGCCAATGATTGCTGCTGGCTACCTACACCATAGAGCTCAAACGTACAAGCAAGCTCACCGCAACGGTGAGAAGCGCCCGCGCTCAACAGCTTACCTGATTGCACCAATGACTGATAAAGCAGGCTATCACGATCTTGTCCAAGCACGCTGGCAAGCACACTCAAGCGGGTACTGGCATTTGTGTCTGGCGTACCGGTTGGAAAGGTAATGACCAATACGGGTTGGGAGATTTGGTCTTCCAAGGTGACATAGCGGTCCGCCTCAAGCGTGACGGGTTGTGGTTCAGGGTCAGCCACTTCTGGGCCAGCAGGAATATCACCGAAGTACTTGTTCACCCAAGCCAGCGTTTGTTGTACATCAATATCTCCACCGATGGTCAAAGTGGCATTGTTTGGTCCGTACCAGCGTAGGAAAAATTGTTTCAAATCCCCCACATCGACGCGATCAAGATCCTCAACATAGCCAATCACAGGCCAAGAATAGGGGTGTCCTTCAGGATAAAGCGCTTGATTAATGGTTTCATTAACACGGCCATAGGGCGCATTATCGATGCGATAAGCGCGTTCGTTTTTCACAGTATCACGCTGCACTTCAAATTTACGTTGTGAGACAGCTTCTAGCAAAAAGCCCATTCGGTCCGACTCAAGCCATAGCACGCGCTCTAACTCATTGGCGGGAACGGTTTGATAGTACTGAGTGGTATCGCGATCGGTCGAGCCATTGTTATACCCCCCTACTTCTTTGATCCGTTTTCCATGATCATCCACATGCTTGGAGCCTTCGAACATCATGTGTTCAAAGAAGTGTGCAAAGCCCGATTTACCCGGTTCTTCACGGGATGAACCGACGTGATAACGCATATCGACTTTCACCRAAGGATCGGAGTGGTCTTGATGCAACAGAACGGTCAGCCCGTTATCGAGACGAAACTCTTGATAAGGTACCTGTGCGCTGCCCTCAGGTGGCGACACGGTTTTGATCCAAGTAATACCTTCAGGGGTTGGCGTGGCTTGTGGGCCAAGTAACTGACACCCTGTCAGTGAGGCAAGAACAAAAAACGAGACAAGCAATAAACGTTGCATATGATAATTTCCTACCCGGCTACCCAATGATATGACAAGACAAGAATAAGGTAGCGCGCTGTTTTTGCAGAAAAAATAACTAGCCAGCACCAAGACTGGCGTAAACGTAGCCACCCGGCGACGACACATAAGGGATCGCCAATGGCGGGCACCCAACTTAACAATAATGCGGCATAACCGTATCGCTTTAACCACGCCTGCGCGTGGCGATCCCAGCGCCGCTTGGGTTGATAGTCAGGTAACCAACGACCAATCGCATAGTTGGTCATACCGCCTAGCGTATTGCCCACACTGGCAATAGCAATAATGACGCTTTCGGGGTAGCTATGGTGATGAAGTAAATACACCATATTGGCTTCAGAGCCACCCGGGAGCAAGGTGGCACTGAGAAAGCTGGTTGCAAACAACATAACCAGCGATGACCAATCGCCCATTCGACCGCAGACTCCCCTATTGGTTCAGGCGTTTAGGCCCTGAATGACCACTCTTTTTATCCATTTATGCAGACGGCATTTCGAGGACGCGTTTACCACGCGTATGACCGTCTTCAAGGGCAATATGTGCTTGTGCAGCCTCCGCTAACGGATACACAGCCGCAATATCAATCCGTAAATCACCTTGGTCAAGCATGTCGAGTAGGCGCTGAGTTTGCCATGTATTGGGCTCCACCAGCATCCCCGTGGCTTTCAAGCCCCGCTCGGCCGCTGCTGAGGTGATCATATCGCGGGTATTGGTCGGCACGGTCACCACACGACCGCCAGTGCGCAAACTGGCGAGCGCATCAATCCCAGTTTCTCCCCCAACCAGATCAATCAGCACATCAAATTCACCATGAGCGGTTGCCCAATGGGTTTGGTGATAATCAACCGGTTTTGCATCAAGCTGACGCAAGAAATCATGATTAGACGGCGACGCGGTCGCGTAAACATTCGCCCCGGTTCGAACCGCTAATTGCACCGCCAAGTGACCCACGCCACCGGCACCGGCCAAGATCAGTACTTTTTCGTCTACCCGTAATTGCGCGTGCTCGAGCGCTTGCCATGCGGTAAGGCCTGCTAGTGGTAAGGCAGCGGCGTCCACCATAGGCACACTCGGTGGAACGGTCGAGAGTAATCCTGCGTCAGCTACTACGTACTGGCTATAACCGCCACCATCAGTGGGAAAGCCAATCATACCGGCAACGCGGTCGCCCACATCAAACTTGCTTTCGTTAGTGCCATTAGCCACCACAACACCCGCAACATCATATCCCGGCACCCAAGGCAATTTGTCTTGGTTATGCTCTGCGGCCCAGCCGTGGCCTGCACGCGTTTTTGCGTCAATCGGATTCACACCTGCCGCTTTTACCTGAATCAGCACTTGTTCTTCAGACGGAGACGGAATGGGACGATTAACGGCGGTTAACACCTCAGGTCCTCCAAATTGGGGGATCGCAAGAGATATATTGTTCGACATAAAGACTCCTTTCGCATGCCGTTGCACGGTTGAGTCACCTGACTCATCGCTTCATAGCAACGCACTGCGTAATCGCAAAGCGTAAACCTCTAGTCTTAACAAAAACGGCGATAGACACAATGCCTACCTCCGTTTTCTTTCGCCTTTTCTCGTCACAAGGCAGGGCGCGTTATCCGACCAGCGCCAACAAGATACCCGCTGCCACCGCGGAGCCCAACACACCAGCCACATTGGGCCCCATGGCATGCATTAACAAGAAGTTGTGTGGGTTGGCATCTAAACCAACTTTGTTGACAACCCTTGCCGCCATGGGCACTGCCGACACGCCTGCTGCGCCAATCAGCGGATTGATCGGATCGCGGCTAAAGCGGTTAAGCAGCTTTGCCATAAGCACGCCGGCGCCAGTCCCAATACTGAATGCCACAGCACCGAGCACCAAAATGCCTAACGTCTCAAACTGAAGAAACTTATCCGCTTCTAATTTAGAGCCCACCGCCAAGCCAAGGAAAATGGTGACAATGTTAATCAGCTCATTTTGCGCGGTGCCGGATAAACGGTCGACAACCCCACATTCTCGCATCAAGTTCCCGAGGCAGAACATGCCGACCAGCGGTGTTGCCGACGGCAAGAACAAGATGGTCATCATTAATACCGCCAGCGGAAACAGCACTTTCTCAGTTTTCGACACATGGCGTAACTGCTTCATCTCGATTTGACGCTCTTTTTCCGAGGTAAACAGCTTCATGATCGGAGGCTGAATAATCGGCACAAGCGCCATGTAACTGTAGGCGGCGACTGCAATGGCACCGAGCAAATCCGGCGACAGTTTGCTGGCGAGGAAGATTGCTGTCGGCCCATCCGCACCACCAATAATGGCAATCGAGGCGGCATCCTTGAGCGTAAATGCCATCCCGGGAACCAAGTTGAGCAAAATGGCACCAAACAAGGTAGCAAAAATGCCGAACTGTGCCGCCGCACCCAATAGTAGCGTGCGCGGATTGGCAATCAGCGCGCCAAAATCGGTCATCGCGCCAACACCCATAAAAATCAATAGCGGGAAGACGCCCGTATCGATGCCGACATGATAGACGTAATAGAGCAAGCCGCCCGGCTCGTTAAATCCGGCATTAGGAATGTTCGCCAGTATCGCCCCGAACCCGATGGGCAAAAGTAACAAAGGTTCAAACCCACGGCGAATGGCCAAAAAGAGCAACAAGCAACCGACGGCGATCATCACAAGCTGAGGCCATTGGAAATTCGCCAAGCCCGTTTCTGACCACAAGATCATTAATCCTTCCATGTTGCCCTCTTACCCTAAGTGCAATAGCGGCATACCCACGGTCACCGCATCGCCTTCTTTTACTTGGACATCCTGAACTGTGCCTGCTTGCGCCGCTCGGACCTCGGTCTCCATTTTCATCGCTTCGAGCACAATCAATACATCCCCTTCTTGCACGTGCTCACCCGGCGATACCATCACTTTGAAGATGTTACCCGCCAAAGGAGCAGTGACGGGTTCGCCTTGTGGTTGAACGGCGCTAGGTTGAGGGGCTGATACCACTGGCGACGCGCTGGGCTGAATGTCCCCTAACGCGCCATCTGGACCTACATCTACGTTAAAGACTTGCCCATTCACACGCACGCTATAGGTTTCAATCTCGCCGCCTGACGTCGGCTTGGTGGCCACAGAGGCAGGCTCTGCTTCACCGGTTGGTGCAGGTTCAAAGGCATCGGGGTTACCGCGATTTTGTAAGAACTTCCATCCCACTTGCGGAAATAACGCGTAGGTTAAGACATCATCGATTTTGTCGTCTGCCAAAGGTACGTTTTCGGCGTCGGCTTTTTCAATCAGAGCCTGCGTGAGCGCATCCAGCTCAGGCGCTAATTTATCTGCAGGGCGGCAAGTAATCGGCGCTTCACCATCCAGCACTTGGGCTTGCAGCTTCGCATTGACTGGTGCGGGCGCTTTTCCATATTCGCCTTTAAGTAGCGCCGCCGTTTCTTTGGTAATGCTCTTATAACGCTCGCCAGTCAGAACATTAATCACTGCTTGCGAGCCGACAATTTGGGAGGTGGGCGTGACCAATGGAATATAACCAAGATCTTCACGTACACGCGGGATCTCATCGAGTACCTCATCCAAGCGGTCGGCCGCTCCTTGCTCTTTAAGCTGGCCTTCCATATTGGTGAGCATGCCGCCCGGCACTTGCGCGATCAGAATACGTGAGTCGACGCCCTTGAGCTGCCCTTCAAACTGCGCATACTTTTTCCGGACCGTTCTAAAATAGGCAGCCACAGATTCCAGCTTATTGAGGTCAAGCTGCGTATCACGCTCTGTGTTCTCCAGCATCGCCACCACGGTTTCCGTTGGCGTATGGCCATAGGTCTGGCTCATCGACGAAATCGCGGTATCTAACACATCGAGTCCTGCTTCAACGGCTTTAATGGCCGTTGCAGTTGATAAGCCAGTCGTGGCGTGACAGTGCAGCGATAAAGGGATATCACACGCCGATTTGATGCGGCTCACCAGCTCATAGGCTTCATAGGGTTTTAGCAAGCCAGACATGTCTTTAATACACAGTGAATGACACCCTAAATCTTCCAATTGCTTGGCAAGATCTGTCCATGTGTCCAAGGTATGAACAGGGCTTGTGGTATACGAGATCGTTCCTTGTGCATGTGCCCCGACTTCTACCGCGGCACCGACCGCCGCTTTGAAATTGCGCACATCATTCATGGCATCAAAAATACGGAACACATCCATCCCGTTGGCATGCGCACGTTCGACAAATTTATGCACCACGTCATCGGCATAGTGGCGATATCCCAGCAAATTTTGCCCACGTAACAACATCTGCATTGGCGTGTTCGGCATCGCCTTTTTCAGCTCGCGCAAGCGCACCCAAGGATCTTCCCCCAAGTAGCGAATACACGCGTCAAAGGTCGCCCCACCCCATGTTTCGAGTGACCAAAAACCTATTTGATCAAGCTCGGCGGCAATCGGCAACATATCGTCCAAACGCAGGCGCGTGGCAAACAACGACTGATGGGCGTCACGAAGCACCACATCGGTAATAGCTAACGGCGTAGACATAACAAACTCCTTTTTTATATGTGCCTTACCACTCAACGCTGGCGTTGGCGATATTGCTGAACAGCGACAGTAATCGCAGCAATCACATCCGGGGATGTTCCCGGCTGAGCTTTAACGGGGGTAGACGTGACAGACGATGCTGGCGTAGGCGGGGTAGGATCGCCAAAGCGAGCTAGCTGACGTACCAGAAAAATCAGAATTGAAAGAAATACGAACACCACTGACATGCCGGTGAGCATGAGCATCAGTGCCTGTTCTAAAAGCGGGCCCAGTTCCATGGTTATCGTCCTTGTCACCTATTCCCCTTTAACGATGATTTGATTCCTCACAGGGTTTAAAGGGGTATTTAATCGTTTGCGGTCAAAATACTAACTATTTGCACAAATGACAATCGATGTGTTGCGTTTTTGTTACCTTACAACGCACGCCATCACCGCGCCAGACGCGATAACCTTAATTTGACGCTTACGTAAAGGTAAATATATAGATTGCGCATTTAACGGTGAGTACTGAGGGTCTATCAGAATTGCGAGCTTGTCTATGCAAGGGCTTCGATGCGGGAATCAAAATGATTGTGCGAATTTTGGAAAAAACCTTTTTCTTCTCCACAGCCAATCGCTTTTAGCGTCTGATAAAAGGAGAAAGCGTTAATGAACGCATCACAAGGATTGACCAGTAGGAAGGTCACATGAGCGAGAAAAACAGACTGAACGGTCGGTATTTACAACAACGATCGATGAGAGAATAACGCGAACTGCGAAGTGGTGACGAGCAATAAGGAGAGATGGATTTGGGACTAAAGCAAAGAAATGGCGCGTCCGGGAGGATTCGAACCTCCGACCGCCTGGTTCGTAGCCAGGTACTCTATCCAGCTGAGCTACGGACGCGCTGACGGATTTGCATGATTGAAGATGGCGCGCTCGGGAGGATTCGAACCTCCGACCGCCTGGTTCGTAGCCAGGTACTCTATCCAGCTGAGCTACGAGCGCGTGTCGACAATCGGTTCATCCTGAACATCGTTTGCAAGTCTTCCGTGAAGGATGATGGCGCGTCCGGGAGGATTCGAACCTCCGACCGCCTGGTTCGTAGCCAGGTACTCTATCCAGCTGAGCTACGGACGCACATCAGTTTTACAWGGCAGGCTTGTAAGTCATGGCGGTGAGGGAGGGATTCGAACCCTCGATACGGCTACAAACCGTATACTCCCTTAGCAGGGGAGCGCCTTCAGCCACTCGGCCACCTCACCACAAGTAAATGGCGCGTCCGGGAGGATTCGAACCTCCGACCGCCTGGTTCGTAGCCAGGTACTCTATCCAGCTGAGCTACGGACGCACATCTATCTTGCTTGCAGCAACATGGCGGTGAGGGAGGGATTCGAACCCTCGATACGGCTACAAACCGTATACTCCCTTAGCAGGGGAGCGCCTTCAGCCACTCGGCCACCTCACCGTCGCTGCGGGGGCACATATTACTTTGAGCCACAAATATGTCAAACACTTTTCGGGCAAAAATCGCTTAGCCCCAAACAAATGGACAATTATCACCCAAAGGTCGGCTTTTTTGTTGGTTTATTGGTCGTTTAGACGTAGTTATGCTGCAACTTTCTGACATAAAAAAGGCCGACCTAGGTCGACCTTTTCTGCACTCAATTAGTAGTCGTTCTGACCACCGGCTGGGGTGCCTTTCTCTGCTTGTATACGCATGTAAATTTCTTCACGGTGTACAGAGACTTCTTTTGGTGCGTTCACACCGATGCGAACTTGGTTACCTTTCACACCCAAGACGGTGACGGTGACTTCATCACCAATCATCAAAGTTTCGCCAACACGGCGAGTCAAAATCAGCATTCTTCTACTCCTTGAGTATCAATCTTTTACTTATTCAATCAGTGTCTGAGCCAGATAACCCGCCTGCGTTCCGGCCCGCTATCTGTGATCGTATGACCATTTCCCTGCTCGTGATGCTAATGCGACGGTTAAATAAACGCCGCAACACACACTATGGCTGAATTATCAGGCCATATCCAGAAAAGGGCAGAGAAATTTACTGTTTTATCATCATGCCGTTAGCGATGTTAGCGCTTGACCTGAGATAACAGTGTAAGAGAAATCTGTGTTGCACTGGTTGGCAAGGACGTAAAACCTAAGCCATATCACGTCTTCTCGCCAGCGCATGCCTAAGGCGTTGCACTATACAGAATCAAAAAAAAAGTGCAATTATTAATCTAGATCACAAAAAAGGGCCGACTATGGCGACCCTCTTGACTTTAACACTTAGCTGTGATCTCGATTAGAGGCGCTCTGCCAGCCATGCATCGACAGATTGAATCGCTTGCGGTAATGCAGCCACATCACTGCCGCCCGCTTGCGCCATATCTGGGCGACCACCACCTTTGCCGCCGACTTGTTGCGCGACAAGGTTGACTAACTCACCGGCTTTAACTTTGCCAGTCAGATCTTTGGTCACACCGGCAATCAGACCGACTTTACCATCGGCAACGTTACCGAGCAGAACAATCCCGCTACCCATCTGGTTTTTCAAGTCGTCAACCATGCTACGCAGCGCTTTGTTATCTGCGCCATCGAGCTGGCTCACAAGCACTTTAACACCGTTAAGTTCTCGGACTTGATTGATAAGCCCGGCACTCTCTTGCGCCGCCAGTTTTTGCTTAAGCTGCTGAATTTGCTTCTCAAGCGCCTTGGCTTTGCCGTGTGCATCGTCAAGCTTGGCTTCATAGTCAGCTTGTTGCTGATACACATGCTCAATCGCATCTTGTCCGGTGATCGCTTCAATGCGGCGTATACCCGCAGCAATGCCACCCTCAGAGGTGATCTTAAACAGGCCAATATCACCGGTACGGTTTGCGTGCGTCCCGCCACATAGCTCGATGGAGAAGTCACCCATGGTCAGCACGCGTACTTTGTCATCGTACTTTTCGCCAAACAGAGCCATCGCCCCTTTTTGTTTGGCCGCATCGATATCCATCACATCAGTTTGCACGCTGTGGTTGGCGCGGATTTGCTCATTGACGATTCGCTCAACCGCTTTTAATTCGTCGTGACTGACCGCTTCTAGGTGCGAGAAGTCAAAACGCAATCCGTCTGGGCGAACCAACGAGCCTTTCTGTGCCACATGCTCACCTAAGACTTGACGCAGGGCTGCGTGAAGTAAGTGAGTGGCAGAGTGGTTAAGTGCAATAGCTTGACGACGCGCGGCATCAACCTGCGCCTTCGCTGTGCTACCGACAAGCAGTTGCCCTTCTACTATACTGCCGTAGTGCGCAATGGCCTGACCAACTTTTTGCGTATCTGTCACTGCAAAGCGGCCTTGCTCGGTAATCAGCACACCAGCGTCACCACATTGACCACCCGCTTCGGCATAGAAAGGGGTATGGTCGAGAATCACAACCGCATGATCACCCGATGCGAGCGTCTCAACAGAGGCACCATCGACAAAAATCTCGGTAATGCTTCCTTCGCCCTCTGTGCCAGTGTAACCGCAGAAGTCTGAACCATGCTCCACTTTGATGGCTTGGTTGTAATCAGTACCGAACTGACCCGCTTCGCGCGCACGCTGGCGCTGTGCTTCCATCGCCGCTTCAAACCCGTCTTCATCGATGCGATAGCCACGCTCACGGGCAACATCGTTGGTTAAATCAGCCGGGAAGCCATAGGTATCGTAAAGCTTAAAGACGGTTTCGCCGTCTAGCACATCCCCTTGCACTTTATCCAAGGCTTCTTCCAGCATGACCATGCCACGCTCAAGGGTGCGACCGAAGTTTTCTTCTTCGATTTTAAGTACTTTTTCGACCATGGTTTGCTGCTCACGCAGCGCTTCACCAGCCGTGCCCATAATCGCCGCCAAGGGGCCAACGAGCTTGTAGAAGAAGGCACCTTTTGCGCCCAGTTTGTTACCGTGGCGCACCGCACGACGAATGATGCGACGCAACACGTAACCGCGGCCTTCATTAGATGGCATCACGCCATCAACAATCAGATACGCGCACGAACGGATGTGGTCTGCCACCACTCGCAGCGATTGGTTACCCAAATCATCGACACCAATGTTGTCAGCCACTTGTTTGATCAGTTGCTGGAACACATCAATTTCGTAGTTGGAATGAACGTTTTGCTTGATGGCCGCAATACGCTCGATACCCATACCAGTATCAACCGATGGCTTCGGCAAGTTTTCCATGGTGCCGTCAGCTTGACGGTTAAACTGCATGAAAACGATATTCCAGATCTCGATAAAACGGTCACCGTCTTCTTCTGGAGAGCCCGGAGGTCCACCCCAAATATGGTCGCCATGATCGTAGAAAATTTCAGAGCATGGGCCGCAAGGTCCAGTGTCACCCATTTGCCAGAAGTTGTCTGACTCGTAAGGTTTACCGCCCTCTTTATCACCAATGCGCACGATACGATCAGCCGGTACACCGATAGTGTTGTGCCAGATATCGAAAGCTTCATCGTCGGTTTTATAAACGGTAACTAATAGCTTTTCAGTCGGCAGGCCAATCGTTTCGGTCAGAAATTCCCACGCGTACTGAATCGCGTCTTGCTTGAAGTAATCGCCGAAGCTGAAATTACCTAGCATTTCAAAGAAGGTGTGATGACGTGCTGTGAAGCCGACATTTTCTAAGTCGTTGTGCTTACCGCCCGCTCGTACACAACGCTGCGCAGAGGTGGCGCGTGAGTAGTCACGTTTTTCGATCCCTAAAAAGGTATCTTTAAACTGGTTCATACCTGCGTTGGTGAACAAAAGCGTTGGATCATTGGCAGGCACGAGCGATGAGCTGGGCACAATCTGATGCCCTTTGCTTTCAAAGAACTTGAGAAACGCGGTGCGGATCTCATCAGTGCTCATATACATTGGCTAATCCTGATAATCGAGTGTTGCGTTAGCAACCGGTCGTGGTAATGACGCGATGGTAACATAATTTTATTTGCGCCATTGTAAACAACCGATCGCGTACGGAAAAGAGACAGTGCAGGATTCAGCGATAATTGATGAGGAATTTAGTCGTTGGAGAGCGCGTATTGGATTTGATCGAAGTTAAAGCCCCGTGATTGCAAAAAGCGCATCCGCTTGGCTTTGAGTTTTTGATCCGCCGGTGGGATCACACCATCAATATCGGCATATTTGCGCTGTGCAGTTTCTTTCGCCAAGGCAAACCAATCAATTTCAGCCGCTTGTTCTGCTTGAGAAAGTAACTCGCTATCGACCCCTTTACGCTTGGCATCTTGGCAGATGCGCAACCAGCCATGTTGTTTGCTGACCCCTTGGCGTAATAGGCTCGCCGCAAAACGGGCATCATCTAACCAACCACGCTCTAAGCAGGTTGCCAGGGTGCTTTCAATCGTTTCGCTATCAAAGTCACGCTGCTCAAGCTTTTGACGCAACTCTTGTACAGAATGATCGCGGCGGGCTAATAAGCCCACCGCAATCTCTTGGCACGATGACGACATTACAAATCGTCTTCTGTTTCTGCCTGCGCGTCAGCCTCTACCACTTCGTTATTCAATGCGGTTTGCAACAGCATTTCACGCAATGTGGTATCGAGCTCTTTCGCAATATGTGGATTTTCTTTGAGGTACTTACAGGCGTTAGCTTTACCTTGGCCAATTTTATCGCCTTTGTAGCTGTACCACGCACCCGCTTTCTCGACCAGCTTGTGCTTGACCCCAAGATCAATCAACTCGCCATGCAGGTTAATGCCTTGGCCATAAAGAATTTGGAATTCAGCTTGCTTAAAGGGCGCCGCGACTTTGTTTTTCACCACTTTCACACGGGTGTCGTTACCGACCACTTCGTCGCCTTCTTTGATCGCACCAATACGACGAATATCCAAGCGCACCGATGCATAGAATTTCAGTGCGTTACCACCCGTGGTGGTTTCGGGGTTACCGAACATCACACCAATCTTCATCCGGATTTGGTTGATGAATACCATCAAGGTGTTGCTGTTTTTGATGTTAGCGGTCAACTTACGCATCGCTTGTGACAGCATGCGTGCCTGAAGGCCCATGTGAGAATCACCCATCTCACCTTCAATTTCCGCTTTTGGTGTCAACGCCGCTACCGAGTCAATCACGATCATATCGACAGCACCGGAGCGGGTCAGTGCATCAGCAATTTCTAGCGCTTGCTCACCKGTRTCTGGCTGWGASACCAAAAGGTTATCRATRTCGACACCYARCTTRCGGGCGTAAACAGGGTCTAGTGCRTGCTCAGCRTCGATAAASGCACAGGTTTTKCCCATTTTTTGTGCTTCGGCAATCGCTTSTAGMGTCAGSGTYGTTTTACCCGATGATTCCGGACCATAAATTTCAACAATACGGCCAAATGGCAATCCCCCCGCCCCTAGCGCAATATCCAGAGACAATGAGCCGGTCGATACGGTTTCGATGTCCATGGTACGGTCATCGCCAAGGCGCATAATAGAGCCTTTACCAAATTGCTTTTCGATTTGTCCAAGCGCAGCGGCAAGCGCCTTTTCTTTGTTATCGTCCATTTCAGTCTCCAAGAAATAAAACTCAATCTATGCGACGAGAAAGCTGTCGTTAATGCGGTCAAGTATACTGTCCATTTATACAGTGTCTAGAGCTGATCAGAAAAAATCTGATGTGTCCCACAACCCAAACTCGTTACTGTAGCCGATTTAAAACATGACCAAGTGCGTGCGCAATGGTTTGCTCGCGCACTTGACGGCGGTGGCCATCAAAGTGACAGACTTCGGTCTCGGTTTCATCCTCTCGCCATGCCCACGCAAACCAGACGGTGCCGACTGGTTTTTCTTCACTCCCTCCTGATGGCCCGGCCACGCCGCTAACGGCAATCGCAACATCTGCGTTTGCACGCTCACGCGCGCCCTCAGCCATTGCCGTCACCACAGGTTCACTCACTGCGCCATACTGCTCGAGCGCCATATCAGGTACCTTCACCAAACGCTGCTTCGCGTCATTGCTGTAAGTCACGAAGGCTTGATGGAACCATTGTGAACTACCCGCAACATCCGTCAGGCAATAGGCGATTCCCCCACCCGTGCATGACTCAGCGGTGGTGATGGTCAATTGTGCATCAGCCAGTACATCACCTAGCTGCTTTGCCAGTGAATATAAGTGGTCCACGCGTTTCTCCTTTTTCATGGCACCGAAATCCACATGACGTGGCTTTACCCTGTGCCCCGACATCACGTATTCTAAGCGGCCTTAACGTTCCATTTTGCAGGTCTAGTCGTGACAGTACAAGCGCTCGAAAAACACACGCCCATGATGCAACAGTATCTCAAGTTAAAAGCTCAGCACCCTGAGGAGCTGCTCTTTTACCGTATGGGAGATTTTTACGAACTCTTTTACGACGACGCTAAACGCGCCTCACAATTGYTTGATATCTCACTGACCAAGCGCGGTAGCTCAAATGGCGAGCCCATCCCAATGGCAGGCGTGCCTTACCATGCGGTAGAAGGATACCTTGCCAAGCTTGTCCAATTGGGCGAACCCGTTGCCATTTGCGAGCAAATTGGCGATCCGGCCACCAGCAAAGGCCCTGTCGAGCGCCAAGTTGTGCGTATTGTCACACCCGGAACCGTCTCTGATGAGGCATTACTGAGCGAGCGAGTGGATAATTTGGTGGCCGCCATCATCGGCGATGATACTGGCTTTGGCTTTGCCACCTTAGATATTACGTCTGGCCGTTTTGTGTTGAGTGAACCACAAACGCTAGAACAAATGCAGGCAGAGCTGCAGCGTACCCAACCGGCCGAACTGCTCTATCCTGAGGATTTTGCCCACCCCGACCTGCTTTCGGTAAGCAAAGGCGCCCGCCGTCGCCCGATTTGGGAGTTTGACCTCGATACGGCACGTAGTCAGTTGACCGCCCAATTTGGCACCCGAGATCTGATTGGTTTTGGGGTGGAAGACTGTGCGCGCGGGCTCAGTGCTGCAGGCTGTTTGTTGCAATACGCCAAAGATACCCAGCGCACTGCCCTGCCTCATATTCGGGCGATCATCAAAGAACAACAAGACAACGCAGTGGTGCTAGATGCTGCGACACGCCGCAATCTCGAGATCACCCAAAACCTTGCTGGCGGCCATGATAATACCTTGGCCGACGTGCTGGATCGTACCACCACCC
>NZ_MUFL01000110.1:0-7988 GCF_001995355.1 Salinivibrio sp. PR919
GGCGCCGCGGCGCCAGCACCTTGCGTGGCTGGCCGCCATGTCTGCCGGGGCGTTACTCGCGGTGTTCGGGCTGACCGGTCAAGAAAGCTGGCAATGGCTCACGCCTCAAGACAAACGCGCACTGTGGCTTGCCTGGCAGCAATTTCAACAAACGCCTTTTTTTGGCGTTGGCATGGGTCATGGACAAACGACTCTACTACTGGCATCGGCGGCACATCCGGGACACACGGGTCCTGTGAAATTACCGAGCGCGCTAGCATTGTGGTTATTGGAAGGTGGGCTTGTGATGGCACTGGCGTATCTTGCCGTGATACTGCCACTGGCGCTTCGCATTATCCGCGCCCCTTCAGGCACGCGGCGTATGCTCGTTGCGCTCGTGCTTCCGCCACTCACTGGCTTGCTTATCTATCCGGCCAGCGGTACGCAGTGGTTTAACGGCATTTTACTGCTCATGTGGCTGTACTGGCTGGATAATTTAACCAGCAAATACCAACGAATCACATTTTCTACCGCCGAATATGGGCAGCGTATCGCGACACGCAGTATTGCCACTGTAATGATCTTGGTGGGATTGTTGTGCCTATCATCGGTGTATTTAGCCAATCGCTACTTGCGTGACTCTTTATTAACCTCTCAGCGTATTGCGCTCTATCAGCAACATCCGTGGTGGCAAAGTAAACTCACCCAAGGGCTCGCAGAACAGCACTTTCAGCACAACCTAGAGACGCTGTCGGATGCCGATCGCCACCAGCACCTTAACTTATGGCTGCAGCATGTGGCACAACACCCCACGTTTGCGGGCTACCAGCATGCTTATCAGATTGCTCTGCAAATTGGCGATACGCAGCGGGCGCGCGATATTCAGCAAGAGGCGCGATATTTGTTTCCGCAAGCCGCCAAGGTGTGGACCACTCGCCACACCTTACCGATGCGCACTCTGCCGGAATAACGTGCGCCTAGCGCAGTGCGTCGCCCAATGCTTTTAAGCATAGCGCGATGTTTTCTTCACGCGCACTGTAGCCCATTAAGCCAATTCGCCATGCCTTACCAGCGAGATCGCCCAAACCAGCACCGATTTCGAGGTTATAGGTGTTGAGCAGATGTTGGCGTACCGCGCCATCATCGACACCATCCGGAATATACACCGCGTTCAATTGCGGCAAGCGATAAGGCTCATCCACCACAAAGCGGATACCTAAATCGTCCAACCCCGCTTTTAAGCGTTGATGCATGGTTTGATGACGCTGCCAAGCGTTCTCAATGCCCTCTTGATATAACTTGAGTAATGATTCATGCAATGCATACAGACTGTTAACCGGTGCAGTATGGTGATAACTGCGTTTGCCGTCACCGCTCCAATAGCCCAGCACTAAGCTTTGATCGAGAAACCAGCTTTGTACCTTGTGGGTGCGCGCTTGCATTTTTTCAACGGCACGCGCCGAGAAGGTGACCGGCGATAAGCCTGGGACGCATGACAAGCATTTCTGACTGCCGGAGTAGACCGCATCAAGTTGCCATTCATCGACTTTCAAGGGGACACCGCCAAGTGATGTTACGGCATCAACAATGGTAAGGCAGCCGTGCTCGCGCGCCAGCGTCGCCAGTGTTTGCGCATCTGAGCAAGCGCCCGTGGAGGTTTCAGCATGAACAAACGCGACGATACTAGCCTCTGGATGCGCTTTTAATGCCGCTTCAACCTTGTCGGGGCTGACAGGCTCGCCCCATGCATCGTCAACCATCACCGCGTGCGCACCACAGCGTTCAACGTTTTCTCGCATTCGGTCGCCAAACACCCCGTTGCGACAGACAATCACGGTATCACCGGGCTCTACAAGGTTAACGAAGCACGCTTCCATTCCTGCACTCCCGGGGGCAGAGACCGCAATGGTAAACGGATTCTCGGTCTGAAAGGCATATTGTAAGAGCTGTTTGACCTCATCCATCATCGCAATAAAAAGGGGATCGAGGTGTCCCAACGTCGGACGACTCAACGCCTGCAACACTTGCGGAGAAATATCAGACGGGCCAGGGCCCATCAGGGTGCGCTCTATCGGCTGAAATGAGCGGATATCGGAAATTGAAGTTGCCATAACCTATCCTTGTGTCTGCTAAATTTGCGCTTTCCGTTATAGCATACTTTGTGTTCATCGCCCCATTGCCACATCGCGAACTTACGTGCTAGAGCGCATATTCAACGGGTGGCGGATAGCGGCGGTATAGGTGCCTGATCGTCGCTTTGTAACGCAATTGGCGGTTGACAACCACTCACTAGCGCCCGTAATGTAGCCACTCACCATGTGGATCAACACATGGCCGAACATACAGAAGAGGTGCATCACTCAGGCAGTTATCACGCGGAGCCCTACTCCAAGGCGTGATAATCAGGGGAGGCGATGCCGAGGGGGTTCCGACAGGGTAAGGAGCCGCCGGCCATGAAGGCTGAATCCTTCAGGCTGTCACTTGTCATCCATTTGGACAGACAGGTGGAGCGCTTCTGGCAGAATGCCTGCCGTTTGCTCTTCCTTTTTGCTCGCGTTTGCGACGTGACTTCTGATGTTCCCCACTGACTTTTAAATATGTTGAATCAATGAGCACGAGCTCAAAAGGGGAAAAGGACGTGAACCCGTTACCATCTATTTCAGTCGCTAAATTTGGCGGCACCAGTGTTGGCAACTTTGCCGCCATGCAACAAAGTGCCGCAGTGATTATGCGCCATCCCGAGACCCGTTTTGTAGTGATTAGCGCATGTGCCGGCGTCACCAACCATCTTGTCGCCTTAGCCCAAGGCATAAAAAACGATGTCTTACGCCAAAACACACTGGATGCAATAGACGCTATCCACCAGCAAATACTGGCAGCTTTGCCTCCTTGTCATCACACCCAAGAAGCAGTGCGAACGCTCCACCAGCAGATTATCTCCTTGAGTGAGCAAGCCTGTGAGGCCCCGAGCGAAGCGCTTACCGATACCTTGGTTGCCTGTGGCGAGCTTACCTCTACGCACCTGTTTACTCACTTGCTCGTCCACCTTGGCCTACCCGCAGCTCGGATTGATGCCCGCGAATATTTGAAAACGGATAGCCAATTTGGTCACGCTATTCCAGATATCGCCCTGACTCAGCAACAGTGTCAGCGCTTGAATGCGCAGCTAGACAATCACATTCTAGTGACCCAAGGCTTTATCGGTGCCGACAAAGAAGGACGAACGACAACTCTTGGCCGAGGAGGCAGCGACTACAGTGCCGCTTTGTTTGCCGAGGCTCTCGGGGCAACAAGCTTGGCGATTTGGACCGATGTACCGGGTATTTATACTACCGACCCACGCCTCGCCGCCAAAGCACGTCCTATTGCAGAGATCAGCTTTAGTGAAGCATCGGAGATGGCGACGTTTGGCGCCAAAGTGCTCCACCCCTCCACGCTATTACCCGCGGTACGCCAGCATATTCCTGTCTTTGTCGGGGCGGCCTGTGCGCCGGAAAAAGGCGGGACTTGGATCCGAGAACAGGCGGAATCATCCCCCCTATTCCGCGCCATTGCGTTGCGCCGAAATCAAACCATGGTGACCTTGACCAGTTTGACGATGTTCCAAGCGTATGGCTTTCTTGCCAACGTCTTCGCGATCCTAGCGCGCCATCAGATCTCCGTCGATCTGATCACTACCTCCGAAGTCAGCGTGTCTTTGACGCTCGATCAAACCAATACACAGGGTGAGGTGCCCCGTTTGCCTGATGCTGCCTTAGAGGAACTCTCAACCTTGTGCCATGTTGACGTTTGCCAACACTTAGCCGTGGTCGCCTTGATCGGTAATGAGATGCGTCATACCCCGGGGGCGGTGACGCCGGTATTTAACGCCTTAGATACTGCCACCTTGCGCATGATTTGTTATGGCGCGAGTAATCACAATGTGTGTATGGTGGTTGATGACGACAGTGCCACCGAGGTGGTGCAGCGTTTACATACACAGCTTTTTGAGTAAAACCCAAAAGAAAAGCCAGCGTGCGCTGGCTTTTCTCGGTTAGGCATTAAGATTAGGGCCTAGCCACTTTTCAGCTTCCTCAAGACACCAGCCTTTACGTGCTGCGTAGCTATCACGTTGATCATTTTGAATTTTCGCTACCGCAAAGTAACGTGACTCTGGATGGGAAAAATACCAACCCGAAACCGACGCGCCCGGCCACATGGCATAGCTTTCGGTCAGTGTCATCCCCGTATGCGCTTCTACCGATAGCAATTGCCAAATCTTGCCTTTCTCACTGTGTTCAGGACAGGCGGCATAACCTGGCGCTGGCCGGATCCCTTGGTATTGTTCGCGGATCAGGGCGTCGTTATCAAGCGTCTCATCGGGCGCATACCCCCACAAGGTGATCCGAATTTGCTGGTGAAGATATTCCGCAAAGGCTTCTGCGAGTCGATCCGCCACCGCTTGGATCATGATCGCGTTGTAATCGTCCCCTTTCGCTTTGTACTCTTCCGCCAAAGCATACTCACCAATGCCGCCTGTCACCGCAAATGCACCAATCCAATCCGGCTGACCGCTGCTTTTCGGCGCAATAAAGTCTGACAAGCAATAGTTCGCACCACGCGGCTTTTGTGTTTGCTGGCGCAAGTGATTCAATATCGTGCTCACCGTTTGTCGTGACGAGTCGGTATACACTTCAATATCATCATCCACGCTATTGGCAGGAAAGAGGCCACACACCCCTTTTGCCGCTACCAAGCCTTCTGCCTCGAAACGATCGAGCCAAGCATTGGCGTCTTGATACAAACGACGGGCTTCCTCCCCCACCAGCTCGTGATCCAAAATCGCGGGGAATTTGCCACTGAGAGACCACGTCATAAAGAAAGGCGTCCAGTCGATATACTGACGTAAGGTCGCTATCGAAACATCATCGTAAACATGGATGCCTGGCTTCGCCGGTTGCGGAGGCATATAGTTTGCCCAATCCGTTTGCCACTTGTTATCGCGAGCTTGCTCCAAGGTCACCGGTGGCGTGCGGGGCGCTTTACGCTGATGCTGCTCACGCACAGTGTCATACTCTTTGGCCAAACGCGCGACAAAATCAGGTCGCTGCGTCTCGGATAATAACGAGGAGCACACCCCAACCGCACGCGACGCGTTGGGTACATAGACCACAGGCGCATGGTAATGCTGCTCAATCTTCACCGCGGTATGGGCTTTGGACGTGGTCGCACCGCCAATCAACAGAGGAATATCAAACCCTTGGCGCTCCATCTCTTTCGCCACGTTCACCATCTCATCTAACGATGGGGTGATCAGACCCGACAGACCAATAATGTCGACGTTTTCTTCTCGGGCCACCGACAGGATCTTATCGGTCGGCACCATCACACCGAGATCAATAATCTCAAAGTTATTGCACTGCAGCACCACGCCCACAATGTTTTTGCCAATGTCGTGTACATCGCCTTTGACGGTGGCGAGCAGGATCTTGCCATTGGTCTGCCCTTGCTGCTTTTCTGCATTGATGTAAGGTTCAAGGTAGGCCACCGCTTGCTTCATCACCCGTGCCGACTTCACCACCTGAGGCAGGAACATCTTGCCTTCGCCAAACAAGTCCCCAACCACGTTCATGCCCGCCATCAACGGGCCTTCAATCACTTCTAGAGGTTTACTCGCTGCCACGCGAGCCAGCTCGGTATCTTCAACAATAAATTCTGTAATGCCTTTGACCAATGCATGTTCCAGCCGCTTTTCTACTGGCCAGCTGCGCCACTCCGCGGTTTCCGCGACCTCGCTCTCACCACTATCACGATAGCTGTCGGCGATCTCCAATAAGCGCTCCGTGGCACCATCATCTTTGTTGAGCACCACATCTTCTACTGCCAAGCGCAGCGATTCAGGCAAATCATCATAGATGGCTAACTGGCCCGCATTGACGATCCCCATGTCCATGCCATTTTTGATGCAGTGATACAAGAACACCGCATGAATAGCCTCACGGACGGGGTTGTTGCCTCGAAACGAAAACGACACATTTGAGACCCCGCCCGAGATCATGGCATGCGGCAGGGTTTGTTTGATCTCGGCCACGGCGTTGATGAAATCGACCGCGTAGTTATTGTGCTCATCAATACCGGTGGCAACCGCAAAGATATTGGGATCGAAGATAATGTCTTCTGGTGGAAAGCCGACTTGCTCGACCAGAAGATGATAGGCCCGCGTACAGATTTCCACTTTTCGTGCCTGAGTATCGGCCTGGCCCCGCTCATCAAACGCCATCACAATCACCGCTGCACCATAGCGGCGGATCAAACGTGCTTGGTGAAGAAAGGCTTCTTCTCCTTCTTTGAGAGAAATAGAATTGACGATGCCTTTCCCTTGAATGCACTTGAGGCCAGCTTCAATCACCTCCCATTTAGAGGAGTCAATCATCACAGGTACACGGGCAATATCTGGCTCGGCCGCGCAAAGATTGAGAAATCGCACCATGGCCTTTTCGGCATCCAACATACCCTCATCCATATTGATATCGATGATTTGGGCGCCGTTTTCCACTTGCTGCAATGCCACTTCAAGCGCTTCGTCGTATTGCTCTTCAACGATTAAGCGTTTAAAGCGTGCTGAGCCGGTCACATTGGTGCGCTCTCCCACATTTACAAACAAACTATCGGCATCAATGGTCAGAGGCTCGAGTCCAGATAAGCGACAGGCGACTGGATGAGCCGGCAAGGGGCGAGGAGGATGCGTCGCAACGACATCACTGATCGCTTGAATATGTTCAGGCGTGGTACCACAACAACCACCGACCAAGTTGATAAAGCCTGACGCCGCCCACTCATCAATGTGTGTCGCCATCTGTTCAGGAGAGAGGTCATACTCACCAAACGCGTTGGGCAACCCCGCGTTAGGGTGGACAGAGACAAAGCCCTCACAAATGTCGCTCAGCTCTTTGACATACTGGCGCAATTCCGCCGGTCCCAGCGCACAGTTTAAGCCAAAAGACAGTGGCTCAACATGACGCAAGGAGTGATAGAAAGCGGCGGTCGTTTGTCCGGATAAGGTGCGCCCAGATGCATCAGTGATGGTACCGGAGATCATAATGGGTAGGCGCAGGCCACGAGCATCAAAGACCTTCTCCACCGCAAAGGCGCACGCCTTGGCGTTCAAGGTATCAAAGATGGTCTCCAACATGATGATATCAACACCGCCATCAATGAGCGCTTCGGTGGACTCGGCATACACGTCGACTAACTGATCAAAACTGACATTGCGAAAGCCCGGGTCATTCACATCCGGTGAGATTGAGCACGTTCGGTTGGTCGGCCCTAACACACCCGCGACAAAGCGGGGTTTATTTGGCGTTTTCG
The DNA here is from genome assembly GCF_001995355.1 of Salinivibrio sp. PR919. Lineage (NCBI taxonomy): Bacteria > Pseudomonadati > Pseudomonadota > Gammaproteobacteria > Vibrionales > Vibrionaceae > Salinivibrio > Salinivibrio sp. PR919. The sequence continues at coordinate 7,327 of NZ_MUFL01000110.1, forward strand.
CCGTCCACGCATCAGCAACCTCACGCGCTAGCCGAGCGGCCGCGACGTTGATTTCCGCACTCAGCGCTTGCATGTCGTAATCGGCCATCGCGATTTGGGTGGCGTTAAAGGTATTGGTTTCAATAATGTCCGCGCCCGCAGCCAGATAATCACTGTGTAGCGCAGCGATTTTATCGGGTTGAGTCAGCACCAAAAGGTCATTGTTACCTTTTACATCACAGTGCCAATCTTTAAAACGCGCGCCACGATAATCGGCCTCATTGAGCCCTAGCCCCTGAATCATGGTGCCCATACCACCATCGATTACCAAAATACGTTCGCGCAGTTGTTGTGTCAGTTGGTCCATACTCATTACGCTTATCATCTTCCTCAATGCGATAATTTCATCCTACCACAGCGAAAATGGAAATCTAGACGTCTATTTAAATGAATTAATATTGATCTATTTCAAATCTGCTGTTCGTTTTGGAAGCGATTTCTATTAATATTTTGTAACTCTTTTTTCCACTCCCTAGCCGTATCAGGAATGATGTATGTCAACCTACGCTATCCTCAGCTTTATGGCCGCTGCCGCCATTATCATCGCGTTTATTAACAGTAAAATTAGCCGCGTCCAAACCACCATCGCAATCACGGCAGGTGCACTTTTACTGTCTTTAGGG